>JBHLJZ010000079.1:0-18568 GCA_048887165.1 Candidatus Hodarchaeota archaeon
CTCTCTTTCTAGTTTTTATTTCATGGATGTACCAATCTGCTGACATAAAAAATAATCCATATATAATTAAAAAGATTCCAACAAGAATTAATGGTAAAAGTACTGCAACTCTTACAATATCGAAAGCTGAGAGACGATCATCTAAAATAGTAAATATAGAACCTAAGATTGGGACTATACCATCAACTATTAAAATCAATCCTTTTACTTTTGGTCCAAGTCTCTGTCCATACATTAAATAAATTCCAAAAAGTATCGTAGATACACTAAAAACTGTTAAAGGAATTGCTAATATGATATAAGTACCCTTGAGTTCTTCCCAAGTTAAAAACACACTCCATATTGTAATTAAAGCTATAGCTAAAAATACTCCTCCTGCTAGTATTAAAAATAATCCTAAACCTTTACTTTCCATTTATTTATCACTAATTTGCAAAATATTCAATCGTTTAGTTATTAATCTAATATTCAATCCATTAAAATTATTATCATGCAACTTCAATTTATAATCTATTAATAATCGTTTTCCATATTCACAATTTTCAAAATGAAAGCTAAAAATAATTAATTTTTAATAATACGAACACTAAAATTATGTGTTCTGGTCTTTTTAATTAATATATTATATTTTTAAGTGATGCAAATTTATGCCAGAAAAGAAAGTAGAATTGAAGGTTGGAGATAAGGCCCCTGATTTTTGTCTTCCGGATAAAGATAACAAGGAAGTTTGTTTAAAGGATTTTAAAGATAAATTTATTATAGTTTACTTTTATCCTGCTGACAATACTCCTGCTTGTACTACTGAAGCAATAGGATTTACAGGAATATTAAGTGAATTTCAAAAGCTTGACGCTAAAGTAATAGGAATTTCGCCCGATAGCCCACAATCTCATGCGAAATTTATTGAAAAAAAGAACTTAAAGGTAACTTTACTAAGTGATGAGAGTAAGGAAACTCTAAAAAAAATATGGTGCTTGGGGATTGAAGAAATTCCGGGGTAAAACTTATACGGGAGTAATCAGAAGTACATTTTTGATAAATCCTGATGGAAAAATAGCTCATGTTTGGCCAAAAGTTAGTGTTAAAGGACATCCAGAAGAAGTAAAACAGACTTTAGAAGAATTATTAGTAGCAGCCTAAATAGAAATTAATAAATTATCTTTTTCTATCTTCATTTTTTGAGTTAAAATTTAAAAATAAAAAATAAAAGAGTTTTTTGGATTTTTTAGTGTTAATCTAATATTCGGTGGTTACTTTCAAATTATAAGATTCGATAATTTGTTTGAAATCTTGAATTAGCTTTTCATCAATAAACTTGGCATCTTGCAGTGGATAAACTCTTCCTAAAAACTTATACTTATGTTTTCCCCATTCATGATAAGGTAATAATGATACTTTATCAATCGATTTATCTTTTAAAAACATGGCTAATTCTTCCATATACTCGGATGAATCGTTGAAATCAGGAATAACGGGAACTCTTATCCAAATTTTTACATTCTTTTTGAGTGCATTTTCAAGATTTCTCAATATAATCTCATTTTTTACACCGGTAAACTTTAAGTGGATTTGGGAATTTAAATGTTTGATATCAAATAGGATTAGATCTGTATAATTAAGAATCTTATTGAAATCCTCCCATGAAGCAAATCCAGTTGTGTCAATTGTAGTGTGGATCGCCCTTTCTTTAAATTGCTTTAGAAGATTAAGCGTAAATTTTGGTTGGAATAAAGGTTCCCCACCAGAGATAGTAATTCCTCCTCCAGAATTATTATAAAAGATTTCGTCTTGCATCGCTTCTAATACTACTTCATTAACAGATACCTTTTTACCCGTACAATTTATTACATTAGTTGGGCAAATCTCTTCACATTTTAAACATAGATCACATCTAGTTCTATCTATTTCAATTGAATTTTCTCCTAATGATATAGCTTTTGGTATACAAACTTCTAAACATTTCCCGCACTGATCACATCTTTCATCCCTGAGAAAAATTTCTGGTGTAGGATTGATTGATTCTGGATTTGAACACCATTTACATCTTAAAGGGCATCCTTTAAGAAATATTGTTGTTCTTATTCCTGGCCCATCATGTATACTGTATCGTTGTATATTAAATATAATTCCTTTTTCGTTGGTTTGGTCTCCTTTCAAAAACTTTGCCTCTCTTTTTCTTTCCTAGAAACACTGAGGTGTACGGGCAATAATTGAATCTTGCAAATCTTTACTGAGGTCGACAAAATAAGCGGAATATCCTGCTACTCGTACCATCAAATTGAAATACTTTTCAGGGTTCTTTTGAGCATCTTCTAGAATTTCTCTTCCCACAGCATTGAATTGAATGTGATGAATTCCTAAGTCTGCCCACGTTTTTAGATATTGAGCAAAAACTTCAGCGTTGTGTCCTTTTAGATATTGTGGCATAAAACTTTGATTAAAAAGATGATTCCAACTAATTAAGGGATCTACTTTCGAAACTGATTTTAAAACTGCTGTTGGACCTTTTTTGTCTCTGCCTCCAACTGGAGATATGCTTCCGTCATGAAGAGTTTCTCTTGCTTTTCTTCCATCTGGTGTTGCTTCGCAACCTTTTCCTAAGAACCAGAACGCAGATGCGACTGTACCATCCGGTATGCAAGGAGTTCCTAAGTTTGTTTTACATTTCATAGTTTCTCTCATAACCATATTTGCAAGTCTTCTTGATATTGAATCAACATAGTCATCATCATTTCCGAATTTGGGTGCATCTATAAACATATTTCTAAGTTCTTGGTATTTGCCTCTCCAATTTTTTCTTAAAGCATCTGTTAATTCTTTCATGCTTACCTTTTTTTCTTCAAAAATCAATTTTTTAATAGCAGCAAATGAATCAGCAACATTGTTTAAACCGAGAATAACAATATCTCGGTAATCAGGAATGTAATTCCATTCCCTTACATCTTGAGCTCTTTCAATTGAGTCATCAAGTACCCCTGAAAGAAATGGTCTTGGCACATATTCTTTATAAAAGCTATCAGCTATATTGGATAGAAAAACTAATTTTTTGACTCGAAATTTATAATTTTCTGTAAAATCATCGATAAGTTCTTCAACTGAAGTAGCTGTTTCTCCAATGCTTTTCATAGTTTTGGTTAATTCTTGTGGAAGTGGAATAGCAGTAGCCCATGCTGATCGGTGATTAAAGTTTTTTCCAGGAATTGTTGGAACCATACAATTATTTATCGAATAATTTTGAGCATCTTCTAAAGGAACTCCAAGGCTAACTAAACGGGTTATGTTTACATTATCATTAAAGAAAGCTGGTTGAGGCATCCCTGTGCTTATAACTTCAATAGCTTTATCAATTAACTTTTTAGGTATTTTATTATTCCACCTTAACGCTAATGGAGGGGTTACCGTTCTAACAGAATTCATAGCATCTAATACAATGTATGATATTTCATTTGTAATATCTTTACCCTCGGAATTTATCCCACCAATGGTGATAGTTTGAAATCCTATTGCTCCTCCTCCAGCACCAGACCATATGGGAGGATGTAAAAAACCAGTTTCTTGAGATTTTACAAATATACATTCAACAAGTTCTTGAGCTTGATCCCTTGTTATTTTATTCTGTTTTAAATCATTCTCATAATATGGATTAAAACACACATCAAACCTTATTCCGTCTCCAACCATCGGTAAATCTATGAAGTTAACAATGAGATGAATAAACCAATAAAATTGTAATGCTTCTTGCAAAGTTCTTGGAGGATTTTCAGGTACCCATTCACAAATTTTTGCTATTTGTTCCAATTCTGCTTTTCTAGTTGGGTTATCTGTGTCTTCGGCTTTTTTTCTCGCTAATTCTGCATATCTATGTGCCCAATTAATTGCACCTTCCATAGTAATGATAACACTCTGTAAGAATTGTTTTTTATGAACAAATTCTTCCCCGTTATTACTTCCAGTTAACCATTCTTTCTCTAGTCTTTCTAATCTTTCTTCGGTTTCTTGAATGATTCCTCTTAACCCAATTTTAAAGAGTTTTTCAAAATTTGGTGTAGCACTCTCCCAATTAAAGACGTAAAATTCATTATATAATTCCTTAGGAATTACATTTTTGAATAAATGGTGTATCGCTAAATTTTCCCAATACTTATCAATTTCTAAAAGCTCTTTTCTTTGTTCTTCATTTAACATATCTGAATAAATTTGTCCAGGAGCTGTTTCCCTTTCCACCCATTTATATGAGAATTCCGGGTAGTGAACAACCGAATCCGGAGTTGATGCGAAATTTCCGATTATTAGTTCTTCAGGTCGAATATATATTGTCATGTTCTCCAGGATGTATCTTAATCCATAGGCTCTTCTTAAAACCATTGGTTTTCCTTCGGTATGCTTATAAGATTCTGTTAACAGTTTTGCTCTCTCTAAATCTAAGCTCCATCTCATTCCAGGTCTATTTGCTCTAGCATCATCAGCAATCTCGAAATTTGCTACCTGAAGAGATTTGATGGGGGTTTCCATCATAAGCTTTTGGGTTCTATCTGTCATATTTTTTACCTTTTACTTATTATAAAATTTTTATAAATCTGATCTTAATTTGAACTAAAATAAATAATTGTATAAATCTGATTATCAATGATAATTAAAACTACTATATATTTATATTTATCGTTTATACTATTCTAAAGTATAAAGAGCGAATTCTTTTAATTCTATGTATAATTAACGAAAAATTTTTTTAACAATCATTTTTTTGTCCTCTAAGTTATAAGTTTAGAATTCATAATATGGAAATATTAGTAATTTTTTTTACAGTATACGCTATCCTATTTGTTGGAGAATTAGGGGATAAAACGCAGTTAATCGTATTTAATCTAGCTTTGGAAAACAAAAAATCTTATAAGGTCGGTTTAGGTGCTTCTTTAGGATTCGCAGTAATTGTGACAATTGGAATTATTTTCGGAACGATTATTACTAATCTTATCCCTTTATCTTTAATTTCAATAATTTCAGGATTAGTTTTTATTGTGATAGGATTATTGGAATTGCGCCCTTTAAAAAAGCTATATTTGGAAAGAAAAAAATCTAATGAAAATACTGATAATGATAAAAGTGATATGAAAGAGAATGAGATTGGTACCAGATTTGCAAAAATGAGAAAAAATCCTTATATTGCTGGTTTTCTCTTTATTTTTATTATGGAATTGGGTGATAAAACTCAAATTTTAACTATAACTCTAGCTACCATATATCCTTATCCCTTAATTGTATGGCTAGGATCCTTTCTCGCCTTAACTAGTTTAGCTTGGATAGGAGTCGGTTTTGGAGCAATTATTTCGAGAAAAGTACCGAAATTTTATCTCAAAATTGTATCTATAATTATTTTTATTACTATAGGATTAGTTATTATTATAACAGAACTCCTTTAATTGTGTCAATTAAAATTAAACTCTCGCCGATAAATAATTATAATTTTATTCTAAATAAGAAAGGGAAAATTCTTTTAATTTTATTCTTATAATTGACAAAAATGTTAAATATTGATTTATATTCATTCTACATAAGAGTATATACACTCTTGGCGAAAATTAATTGATATGAGTGAAAAAGAATGGAACAAAAAAAATTATTTAAAATTGGTACAATTTTAATTCTTGCTACGATTATAGTTTTGCTAATATATGGTATCCTCTATGTATCTACTGGAAGTCCAGCTATTACTGGAGCTTTAGCTTATATCGGAAAAACTGAAGCAGAGATAAATGCTTTTGATCCCGATTTGATGATTATGCTTAGTTATGAGCTAAGGATAGTAGGAATTGCATATATGAACATTGGAATTGCTTATATATTTATAATTAACTTTGGTTTTCGAAAAAAAGAGAAGTGGGCTTGGATAGCTGCCCTGATACCATTCGCTGGCTTTGGTGTACCACTTACACTTATAAGCATTAGTGTATTTGGTATAGATATCGATATAATAATCTTAATCATTGTTCTGATTATTCAGATAATAGGACTGATTCTAACCTATAATAGTTTTTTCGGAACCGAATAAAGAATTTATGGTAGAAACTAATTATAAAATTTCTTAAAATTTTAAATTTCTTTTTTTTATATAGATACCAAACAAACTTTATATGTAATAATTATAATCTATTAACCTTTTTCTAAATCCAATTATAGGTAAAAATTCTTAAAAGAAATTATTAATGATTAATAACCCGTAGATTGAAATTCTCTACTAATTCTTTTACAATTAAGGAATTTAATTTATAAAGTAAAAATGGAAGTAAAAGAAGCGATAAACAAAAGAAGAGCTTATAGAAGTCTTGATCTAATTAATATTTCTGATGAATTAATTACAGATTTGGCAGGTGTAGCCCAAATAGCACCTTCATGCGCTAATAAACAACCTTGGAATTTTATTTTTATCTATGAAAAGGAACAACTAGATAGAATTTTCACTACTCTTTCAGAAGGTAATAAATGGGTTAAAAAAGCTTCAATGGTAATTGCTGTTTTTAGTCATATTGATTCTGATTGTGTAATAAAGGACCGTTTCTATTACTTATTTGATACGGGATTAGCAACTGCATTCATAATACTAAGAGCTACTGAATTGGGTTTGATTGCTCATCCCATTGCCGGATTTAATGAGAATTTAGCGAAATCGATATTAAAGATTCCTGAAGATATGAGACTCATAACTTTAGTTATAATTGGAAAACGTAGTAAAGAAATTAATCCTATTCTTTCAGATTCTATGAAATTGGGAGAGAAACAAAGACCTCCGAGAAAATCTTTAAGAGAATTTGTTTTTCGAAATTTTTATGGAAATAAATTTGAATAATGTGGAAGTGAAGAAAATATGAATGATAGCCCAATATCAAATGTAGTAAATCATTTAGAAAATGAAAAAAGCCCTTATTTATTACAACACGCAAAAAATCCTGTTGATTGGTATCCATGGGGAGATAAAGCTTTTAAAAAGGCAACTGAAGAGAATAAGCCAATTTTTTTGTCAATAGGATATTCTACATGTCATTGGTGCCATGTTATGGCTCATGAAAGTTTTGAAGATTCTAAGATAGGGAAATTAATGAATGAGGCTTTTGTTTCAATTAAAGTGGACAGAGAAGAAAGACCAGATATTGATAATATATATATGACTGTCTGTCAAATGATGACGGGAAGTGGAGGATGGCCACTTACAATATTAATGACTCCAGATAAAAAACCATTCTTTGCTGGAACTTATCTTCCTAAAGAAAGTAGGTTTGGAAGGTTAGGTCTTATTGATTTAATTAAAAGAGTTAAAAATATGTGGGCTAATCAAAAAGAGGAACTCCTTGCTTCAGCTGATCATATAACTTTAACTTTACAGAACTTAGACCAAGAATCTCCAAGTGATAAATTTGATAAAAAAATTCTTAATAAGGCTTATCAACAGCTATCTAATAGATATGATGAAAATTATGGTGGTTTCGGTTCACGACCGAAATTTCCTACCCCTCATAATTTATTATTTTTACTCCGTTATTGGAAAAGGACTGGTGAGAAAAAAGCTTTAGAGATGGTTGAACAAACACTAAAATCTATGAGAATGGGAGGAGTATATGATCATATTGGTTATGGAATTCATCGTTATTCTACTGATGAAAAATGGTTAGTTCCACATTTCGAAAAAATGCTATATGATCAAGCCCTAGTTGCTCTTGCATATATTGAACTATATCAAGCTACGAAAAATACAGAATACAGTAAAATTGCTCAAGAAATCTTTACTTATGTATTGAGAGATATGAAATCTCCTGAAGGTGGATTTTATTCTGCTGAAGATGCAGATAGTGAAGGGGAAGAGGGTAAGTTTTATGTTTGGTCAAAAAAGGAAATAGAAGAAACTCTGAAGCCAGAGTTAGCAGATATTGCTATCAAATTCTTTAATGTTAAGGAAGATGGTAACTTTTTAGAAGAAGCAACGAGAATTAAAACAGGATCTAATATATTATATCTAAAAGATTCAGTTTTGAATCTCTCGAAATCATTAAATATCTCAGAAGAAACTTTAAGGATCAAATTAGAAGCAATAAGAGATTCATTGTATCAAAAACGAAAAACTCGTATTCCCCCGGATAAAGATGACAAAATATTAACAGATTGGAATGGTCTCATGATTGCTGCATTAGCTAGGGCTGCTCAAGTCTTTTCTAATGATGAATATTTAAAAGCAGCAGAAACAGCGCTAAAATTTATCTTAAAATCCATGCAAGACCCTGATTTCAAATTATTGCATAGATTTAGAGATGGAGGAGCAGATATTGATGGGTATTTAACTGATTATGCTTTTCTAATTTGGGGGTTAATAGAATTATACGAAACTACGTTTAATGTAAACTACTTGAAGACCGCTATAACATTGCATGAATATCAAATAAAACATTTCTGGGATGACAATATCGGAGGTTTCTACTTCACTGCAGATAATAGTGAAGAACTTCTAATACGGCAAAAAGAGATATATGATGGTGCTATACCTTCTGGAAATTCAGTAGCAATGTTAAATTTGCTTCGATTAAGTTATATAACTGGTGACGCTGAATTGGAAAAAAAAGCTGATATTTTAAGCAGAGTTTTTACAGAAAAGTTATCTGAAATGCCAATGGCTTATACTCAATTCATGATTGCTGCTGATTTTGCTGTAGGTCCTACTTATTCACTCGTTATTGCTGGAGACGCTGATGCAGAAGATACAAAAGATATGATTTCAGCAATAAGAAGCCAATATTTACCAAATAAAGTTTTACTACAACGTTGCACAGATCAAAATCCTCCAGATATCGATCGGTTTTCTGATTTTGTGGAATTTTTTACCAATTTAGATAGCAGAGCTACTGCATATATTTGTATAAATAAGATGTGTAAGCCACCGACACATGAAATTGTTCAAATTATTAATCATCTAAAATCAGAATGGTAACTTTGATAAAAAAGTAAATATTTTATAGCAAATAGCCCTTCTTTTTTATCTTCTTTCAGTGATTACATCTATAATGTCTAAGGGAATATGAATCAAATTATTATATTTATCTTTTAAAACAATAATATTCTCTTGAGTTATAGAATCGAGAATTCCACCAAATTCCCTTTCGATATTCTTTATATATACGTAAACACTAGTTCCTACTAGTTTTTCAACAATATTTTTGGGAATCATTAATTAAAACCAATAAAAAGATTATTTTTATTATTAATCATCTAGACATCTTAGATTTTTAATATTTTTGAAATAATTATTTCAAATTTTTTTTTTGAGTTTTTATTTATTAATACAAGACTATTTAAAGCTGGTTTTATATTGTTTTCATAGAAAAACGAAGGAAAAAAAATGCCAAAAAAACAGAACGAAAAAATTGAATTAATTGCAAAATTCTTAGATAAAAAAAAGGTAATCAATTTTGATAATCTAAATGATATTGAAGAAATTGTAAATTTACCTTCCGCTTCCTTTAAATTTTTAAGTGATGCAGATGCTGATTTATTCCTTGACTTATTTAAGGTGAGTACAATTGGTCAGTTTGCTTCTTTGGATCCAGAAAATGCATTTTTAAATTTATATACTGATACAGCTACTCGAGATAAGATCGAGCATCTTCTGCAGACTGATTATGAACTTGAAGAAAAATTGAAGAAGGCTATTACTATAAGCAAAATTATCCATAAAGTTCGCGAAGAATCTCTTTCTTTTATTTATAAAGAGCAAAAAATTATTGTTGTAGGGTTAAGTAATGCAGGAAAAACTACCATTTTGAGAAAATTTGGGGGTCAAATTGGCATAAAAGATCTTGCAAAATTAAATCCAACAAAGGGTATCGAACGTCAAGAGATAGTTACTTCTGATTTAGCATTAGCAATATGGGATTTTGGAGGTCAAGAAGAATATAGAAATA
Organism: Candidatus Hodarchaeota archaeon; assembly: GCA_048887165.1. Lineage (GTDB taxonomy): Archaea > Asgardarchaeota > Lokiarchaeia > Sigyniarchaeales > SOKP01 > SOKP01. Next base: position 9,942 of record JBHLJZ010000079.1, read on the forward strand.
AATATTTACAAAATCCCGATAAGTATTTTGTAAAAGTAGATCTAGTTATATATGTTATTGATGTTCAAGATCCGAAAAGTTATGAAGAAAGTATTAGTTATTTTAACCAAATAATTGATGTGCTATATAAACTTGAAGAAGACCCGTATATTTTAATCTTCATCCATAAATTCGATCCTGATATCAAAGATGCCTCAAAAGTTTTGCTAAATATTGAACTTTTAAAGGATTTGATAAAAGATGTGTTTAAAGAAAAGAAAGAATTAGAATATGACATTTTTTTAAGTTCAATTTATTCAGTAATAGCAAATGAACCAAAATTCTCGAAATACCTTAAAACTACTATGCAAAAAACGGCAACTCTTACAGATTATAAGTTAGAAGGAATGGCAACTATACTAGAAAGTACTTTAAATGGCATTATAAGACTATCTGAAAGTGTTATGGCACAATATAACAATTTGGATAACCGAATCAGAGTACTCGAAAATGGGAAACAAGGAACTCCTGAACCCATGAAGCAAATTCCTACTCCTGAGTATTCTACTCAATTCAAACTGACTCCTGACGTCGCAGTTACTCAAAGTCAAAAATTTGAGGAGAGAATTTTTCAAAGGAAAAATGTAAAATCAGCTATTCTTGAAGAATTAAAAGATTTGTTTGATAAAAGTAAAAGAAGACAATATCAAAGCTAGTTGTTATTTTTACATTAAAATCTTATACTTAATTTCTTTAACTCTTCACGCAATTCTATTGTGGGATAATGCCAGATCGTAATCATACCTAGTTTTTTTGCAGGTCTTAAAAATGGTTTTACATCATCAATAAAGACGCATTCCTCAGGCATTAAAGAATATCTATTTATTAATAAATTATATATTTCTATATCCGGTTTTGCGACTTTTTCAAATCCCGAAATTATTTTACCATCGAATAACGATAGAAATTCATTTCTAAAGTTAATAAAATCAAACGCTTCTTTAATAAAGTTGGATAAAATATAGATTTTATAACCATTCTCTTTTAGATCTTTTGAAATAAGGACATTTTTACTAATGGGAGTAAGTATCTCCATCCAATGTTTGAAGAATGATGATATTAATGCTTTTTCCTTCGGGTAAGAAAATAAAAATTTGGATTCTGCTTCTTTTAAATTTAGCAATCCTTTATCTAAACCCAACCACTCTCTGCTATGGATAATGTTATCTAAAAACCATTTTACTTTCTGCTTCTTATTTGTAAATCGTAATAAGAAATTTTCTGGATCCCAGTTGAACAAAACATTTCCTAAGTCGAATATAATGTTATTTATCATGCAAAATATTTGAAGCTAAAAGCAATAATTTTTTCATATAACAACTTCATTAAAATATCATTTTTAATAAGAATATTTATTAAAGAAAACCAAAAATTAGAAAAATATAGCAAATTATATCTAATACATAATTTAAATATTATAACATTATGTTAAAAAACAATCAACGTACAAGCAAAAAAATCCTAATATTTAGCAGGTGAATAATATTTCAGGTGATATAATTAGTAAGATAACCGCTATGGCAAATTATTGTTATAGTTGTAATCGTTGTGTTAATGTATGCCCTCTTTCCCATATAGGTACTTTCGAACCCCAAAAATTAATTGTAGATTTACTTTTTTCTCCTATTGATGAGGTTTTAGAAAATCATAATATCTGGGACTGCTTAACTTGTGGTCTTTGCTCAAATTATTGCCCTATGACACAAGAAAGGGTTGGTGTAAGATTTCCCGAATTAATATTAGAATTGAGAAAAATTGCTCTTAACAATGCTAGTCAAATAGATAAAATTGTTCAATGTGAAACCCATGATGAGATCTTTCCACTTATTTCAAAAATTATGTCGAATGATAATTTACATCCCGATAAGTTAGAGTTTTTAGCAAAAAATTCTTTAAAGACAACAGATTCAGGCGAGCTCGCATATTTTGTTGGATGTTTACCACTTATGGATACTATTTTTTATAAATCAGCTATCAATTATATAAATACTCCTAAGACAATAATTGGGCTTCTTAATGAGAATGATATAATTCCTGTTGTTTTAAATGAAAAATGTTGTGGACATGATATATTATGGGGGAAAGGAGATATTAATACTTTTAAAAAGCTTGCTGAATATAATGTGAATATTTACAGGAAAGCAGGTGTTAAAACAATTATATTAGGATGTGCTGAAGGATACAGAACTTGGAAATTTGACTATCCAAAAGTTATAAAAGACTTTGATTTTAATATCCTACATTTTTCTGAATTCTTCTTAAAAGAAAATATTCTTGATAATATTAGATTCCCTCGTGAAATAAAAAAAATTAAAGTTACATATCATGATGCCTGCAGATTAGGACGCTTAGGTGGAAAAATCTATGATGCACCGCGAAACCTACTTAAGCAAATTCCAGGAGTTGAATTAATTGAAATGAAAAATGTTCGAGATGATGCGAATTGCTGCGGAGTTTCTGCATTTATGGGTTGTAATGAATCAACTAGAACATTAAGACAAAATCGCATAAAGGAAGCAATAGACACTAGCGCGGAATATTTAATAGTACCTTGTCCGAAGTGCCTAACTCACTTCGATTGCTATCTTAATGAACCATCCTTGGATGATGAGCATAAAGAATTTAAAAATAAAATCAAGGTTATAGATTTAGCAAGTTTTATAGGAGAATTACTATTCCTTGTTTAATTTATGAATATTATTAACATTCAAAATCATATTGAAAAATTGATTAATAAATTATAATGATGGAGTAATAGATATGAGTAAAATTAATAAAATTGGAGCTGTAATGATTGTTGGAGCAGGAATTGGCGGCTGTCAAGCAGCGTTAGATTTGGCTGATTCAGGTTTCAAGGTTTACCTTGTTGATAATAATCCTTCTATTGGAGGTGTAATGGCTCGACTTGACAAAACATTCCCAACAAATGACTGTTCAATGTGTATTTTGGCTCCAAAACTCGTTGCCGTTGATAGAAATCCTAATATTGAATTGATCACATATTCGGATGTTTTAGAGTTAGAGGGCAAACCAGGTAATTTCAATGCTAAAATCAGAAAAAGAACTAGATATATTTATGAAGATAAGTGTACTGGTTGCGGAGATTGTGTTCAGCAATGTCCAGTTCAGGTACCTGATGAATTTAATGAAAATTTAGATGATAGAAAAGCAATTTATCTCCAATTTCCACAAGCGGTACCTTTTAAAGTACAAATTGACAAAAAAGGAATTGCTCCATGCAGAAATGCTTGTCCTGCTCATGTGAATGCTCAAGGATATGTCGCTTTAATCTCTAAAAAAGGTTATAAACAATCATTGGATTTAATTAGAGAAAAATGCCCCCTTCCATCAGTCATAGGGCGAATTTGCCCTCGCTTCTGTGAATCAGTTTGTAATAGAGCAGAAATAGATGACGCTATTAACATCTGTGGTTTAAAAAGATTCGTAGCGGATTATGTCAGAGAAAATCTTGAAGATGAAGCTGTATTTTTAGAAGATGAAAAGGAAGAAAAAGTGGCAATTGTGGGTTCAGGTCCAGCTGGTCTTACAGTTTCTTATCATCTAGCAAGAAGAGGGTATCCTGTCACCATATTCGAAAAAGAACCAGTTGCAGGTGGAATGTTAAGATGTGGAATTCCTGATTACAGATTACCCCCTAAAATTTTAGAAAGTGACATTGAACATATTAAGAAATATGGTGTTGAAATTAAAACAAATACTCCTGTAGGTCCTAATTTAACTCTAGAAGATTTAAAAAAGCAGGGTTATAAAGCTATCTTTTTAGCCATAGGACTCCATAATAGTCGTAAAATGGATTTTGAATGTGAAGATATAGAAGATGTAATTTATGGTGTTGATTTTCTAAAAGAACTAAATTTAGGTGGAAAAGTTCCTAATCTTAAAGATAAAATTGTAGGAATCGTAGGTGGAGGTGATGTTGCTATGGATGCTGCCCGATCCTCTATTAGATTAGGTGCTAAAAAAGTAATAATCATCTATAGACGATCTGAAGAAGAAATACCCGCCTCAAAGGAAGAAATAGAAAGAGCAAGAGAAGAAGGCATTGAATTTAAGTTTTTAACGGTTCCTATTAAAGATGTTAGTGGTAAGAGAACCAAACTTTCCGAAATTGAATGTGTACAAATGAAACTTGGTGAACCTGACGAATCTGGAAGGCGTAGACCAATCACAATTGAAGGTTCTGAATTTAAAATGAAAATAGATACTCTAATTATTTCAATTGGGCAAGAACCTGATTGTTCCCTAATAGAATCAGCTTCTCAGAAGAAATTAAAAATAAACAAATACGGATATATTGAAGCAGATGATTTAACTTTTACAACTAACATCCCTGGCGTGTTTGCTGGAGGTGAGATCATTACAGGTGCAGGATCTGCTATAGAAGCAATAGCAACAGGAAATAAAGCAGCTTTTGTAATAGAGAAATATCTAAAAGGAGAAAATATTTCCGAATTAAAAGAAACAATCCCTGATTATAATGTAGATGACGTTATTACTATTGATGATATACAAGATATTGATAAGATTTCTTGCCAAGAAAGAGGAGAATTTGCGATATGCTTACCAGAAGAGCGTATATACAATTTTAGCGAAGTTTCTAGCACTATGGATGAAGACTCTTCTATTGAAGAGGCAAAACGTTGTCTTAATTGTGGATCTTGTTGCGAGTGTTTTGAATGTGTGAGGGCGTGTCTAGCTGAGGCTGTAGATCATAATCTAACTGATGAAATTATTTCTATCGATATTGGGGCTGTAATATTAGCTCTTGGCTCCGATGAATATAAACCAAAAGAAGCAAATATCTATGGATATGGTGAATACCCAAATGTCATATCAAGCATAGAATTCGAACGTATTCTTAATGCTTCTGGTCCATTTAAAGGAGAAGTAATCCGCCCTTCAGATCATGAACATCCGAAAAAAATAGCATTTTTACAATGTGTGGGTTCTCGAGACAAAACTATAGACCATGAGTATTGTTCTTCAGTATGTTGTATGTATACTACAAAAGAAGCTGTAATAGCCAAAGAACATTTAAAAACTGTTGAACCTACTATTTTTAGTATGGATATAAGAGCATTCGGAAAAGACTTTGATAAATATATTGAAAGAGCTAAAAAAGAATATGGTGTAAGATATATTCGAAGTAGAGTATCAGGAATTAAAGAGATACCCGAATCTAATGATCTAAAAATTAGATATGAAACTGAAGAAGGAGAAATTGTTGAAGAAGTTTTCGATATGGTTATCTTATCAGTAGGATTAGAACCCAACTCAATAGCTTCAGAATTAGCAAAAAAAATTAATGTCGAACTTAACGAGTATGGTTTTTGTAAAACAGCTAATTTTAATCCCATACAGACTTCAAGACCTGGAATTTATGTATGCGGGACATTTAAAGAACCTAAAGATATTCCAGAAACCGTAATTGAAGCTAGTGCTGCCGCTGGAGCCGCTAACGTTCTCTTGTCTGATGTTAGAAACACCTTGGTTGCTGAAGAGAAACATTATGAAGAAATTGACGTTAGTGGAGAACCTCCTCGAATTGGGGTTTTTGTTTGTCATTGTGGAATTAATATTGGAGGAGTGGTTAATGTTCCTGAAGTAGTAGAATATGCAAGTACATTACCTGATGTGGTTTATACAGAAAAAAATTTATATACTTGCTCAGCTGATACCCAAACAATCATTAAAGAAAAAATTAAAGAACATAATATAAATAGGGTCATAGTTGCTTCATGTACACCTAGAACACATGAACCATTGTTCCAGGCAACTATTAGAGAAGTTGGGCTGAATAAGTACCTTTTTGATTTAGCAAACATTAGGGATCAATGCTCTTGGGTACATATGCATGAGCCAGAAGAAGCTACAGAGAAAGCTAAAGATTTGATAAGAATGTCTGTTGCTAAAACTAGAAATTTAGTCCCTTTAAAAGAACAAAAAGTAGAAGTAATTCAAAAAGGAATGATTATTGGAGGCGGCGTATCTGGGATGACTGCCGCTTTGAATTTAGCAGAACAGGGGTATAAAGTATATTTAGTTGAAAAAAATGAAAAATTAGGTGGTTTTACAAATTCTATTTATCAGACTTTGGAAAATAACGATGTTCAAGAATTTATAGGGAATTTAATAGAAAAAGTTAATAATCATAAATTAATTAAAATTTTTCTCGAAGCTAAAATTAATTCTATAAGTGGATATATAGGTAATTTTAATACAAGTATAACTTATGGTAAAGAAAAAGAAAAGAAAAATTTAAATCATGGTATAATTATTGTAGCTACAGGAGCAAAGGAATATATACCAAAGGATGGTGAATTTCTATTCAATCAAGACGAAGGAATTATCACCCAATCACAACTTGAAGAAATTCTCTTTACAAATGAAAAAAAGATAAAAGGATTAACTTCAATTGTTATGATCCAATGTATTGGCTCTAGAAACGATGAACATCCTTATTGCAGCAGAATGTGTTGTACCGAAGCTATAAAAAATGCGATAAAAGTAAAAGAGATCAATCCAGATCTCAATATTATAATTTTATACCGTGATATTAGAACCTACGGTTTTAAAGAAAAATATTATAATATAGCAAGAGAAAAAGGAATTATTTTTATTAGATTTGACGAAAAAAATCCACCCAAAGTTATTAAAGAAGATAATCAGCTACAAATTTTGTTAAGTAAGATTGATGTTGGAGAACTTAAAATTAATACTGATTTAATAGTATTAAGTGCAGGAATAGTAGCTCCTGAAGGAAATTCAGAATTAGCTAAAATGCTAAAGGTCCCCCTTAACGAGGATAATTTCTTTTTAGAAGCTCATGTTAAATTGAGACCCTCTGATTTTGCAACAGAAGGAATATTTTTGTGTGGAACTGCACGGGGACCAGCAAATCTTAGTGAAAGTATAGCTCAAGCGAATTCTGCGATAGCTAGAGCAATGACAATATTATCAAAACAGACTTTAGAGACTGAAGGAATAACGTCCTATATTAATGAAGAAAAATGCATAGGTTGTGGTCAATGTACTGAAATTTGTCCTTATAATGCGATTGAATTGAACGAATTACCCAAACAAATGGGTTTATTTTCTCAAAATGTTAAGAAAGCTCATGTAATAGAAGCTCTTTGCAAGGGATGTGGCACGTGTTTTGCAGAATGCCCTACTTCAGCAATTACTATGAAGCATTTTGGCTCTAAGCAAATAAAACCCATGGTTGGAGAGGCTGTATCTGCTAGTGAAGATACTTGGAATCCCAGAATACTTGCGTTTCTCTGTAATTGGTGTAGTTATGCAGGAGCTGATTTAGCTGGGGTAAGTAGGTATCAATATCCACCAAATGTGAGAGTCATTAGAGTAATGTGTTCTGGAGGTATGTCTATAAGTTATATATTGCAAGCTTTTTTAGAAGGTGCAGATGGTGTTTTTATTTCTGGTTGTCATATAGGAGATTGCCATTATATAAGTGGTAATGAAAATGCATATGCTCGAATGGAACAGTTAAAGATATTATTAAAAAACATTGGAATTGAAGAAGAAAGATTTAAAATTAATCAAGTTTCTGCAAGCGAAGGAAAACAATTTGCAGAATTGATTTCGAATTTTACTGAAGATATTAAAAAATTAGGGGAATCTAAAATACCTAAAAAAACTTTAAAAGGAATAATAGAGGTAAGTTAAATAGAGATAAGGTAAAATAATTTATGTTTGAATCAAGATCAAAGAAATCTTTTGGTAAGGACGTAAAAACATTTAGGGATCTTGAAAAAGAAGTAATTAATATTGATTTATGCTGTGCGTGCGGAGCATGCATCGCATATTGCGAAAGTCAAAGCTTTAATGTAATTGAAATGGTTGATTATACTCCAAAATTTAAAACGGAAAAGAATGCTGATAACTGCACCGAATGTGGTATATGTTATTACATTTGCCCTCAAACCACCACATTATCTGAAAAATTACAGGATTCTCACTGTATTGAAGACGAGATTGGTCATATTATGAAAATTTTTGCTGCAAAAACTACAGATGCTGCGATTGAGAAAGTTGGACAAGATGGAGGAATAATTTCAACTCTATTAACATACTTATTTGAATTTCGTAAAATAGATGCCGCTATTGTATCGGAATATGATGAGGATCTTAAACCTATACCAAAAATTATCTTTAATAAAAAAGACCTGTTAAAATCTGCAGGAACTCGTTATGTTATTTCATCTCAAATATTACCTTTAAAAGATTTATATAATATCTCCCATGAAATATTAATTAAAAAAAATATAATTGATATAGACCAATTACGAATAGCTTTTGTAGGAACACCCTGTCAATGTAGAGCAATCAGTAAGATGAAACTCTTACATATTAAACCAGCTCATGTTATAAAGTATATTATTAGTCTTTTTTGTTTTGAAAATTTTAATTATAAACAATTGTATGACATTTTAAAAAAAGAGACAAGAATGCAGGCAAAAGATATTCAAAAAACATGGATTAAAAAGAATTTCTTCATGAAAACTAAAAATAATAAAGAATTCGAAGTAAATATAAAAACTCTCGAT
>JBHLJZ010000080.1:0-17985 GCA_048887165.1 Candidatus Hodarchaeota archaeon
TGTAACCTAAAAAGATTAATACAAGAAATATAATGTTAAGTTGGTTTAAAAATAGTGTAATAAAAGCATAATGGACCAAAAACAAACTTAATGAAACTTTTCCATAATAAATTAACATTGAGAAGAAATTGTTCATTTTTTCTTTAATATCAAGATAATAAAAACTCACAGCTATAATAGTCAATGCGGCTCCTAGATTATACCACATGTTGGATGCTCTACCTCTTATTAGAAAATCTGGCATTCCAGAAAATCTAAAATCTGTGAAATTCTGAGAATTTGCTATCTCTAATAAATATAGATGAGGATAATTTTCAAGAGACAATGTTTCGGGAGTATGTAGCCTAAATCCAAGTAAAATTCCGAACCCTACAAAAATGACTCCCCATATTAAAAAAATGCGGAATAAAATTTTGTAATCCTGTTTAGTACCAGCAATCATTGCGTCATATAAATATTCTCCAAAAATAGTAGATATAAAACAAATTGATAGCCAAGGAATAACTGGTGTCATTGGGATGGGTGAAATTAAGATATAATGAAAGAAGGTTAAAATTGGATTACCAGCATTTTTACCATCATATAGAACGCTAGTAATATATTCTGATGAAAAAATAATAAGCATACCAATAATAATTCGAGCCATTTTATTTAGCTTTAAAGCATATAGTGAAAAAATTTGAGAAAATCCAAGAAAAAAAAGGATACTCCAACCCCAGAATCTAAGATGGAGCGGATAGCCTCTAATTGTAAATTCAAATGAGAATAGATTAAAGATTATGCCAATAATAACGATTACAATTCCTCTAGTAATAATTCCATTTCTAATGACTTTCTCTGGTACTTTGCCTTGTTTCCTTTTAACACTAAAAATAACACTGAGAGCAGACATAAAGACGAATAAGGATGGTCCTAGGATATCAAGCAGAGCGTATACAATCCCATAGATATAAATCCATTCAGAGTCAAACCATGCACCCGCTATATGTGCAAGGATGATAAAAATAATTGCCAAACCTTTGACAGCGTCTATACTTTTAATACGCTTTGGAGAAGCGAAGTCTCTCAGATCATCTACTGGGATTTCTTCTTTTAGGTAATGAAGAAGATCAACAGAATCCATATCAGCCCGTTCTTCCTCAGCTGTCATAAAACTATTCCAATTATATTTAAGATCTTGATTTTTTTTAAAAATAGATTAATATTAATATTTTTTTTTATAATATTTGAATGTTTATATAAAAAAAAGATCAATAAAATTGACACTACTATGAATTTAAGGAAATATTTAGATTTTAGGATATTAGGATTAACAGGTTCTATCTTTATGATAATATCTGAATTTCTATCTTGGTCTTCAGAATTATCACTTTTGAGCATATATATTTTTTCAGCTTCAGTAGCAATTGGAGATTCTTTTCTATACTTATTCCCATTAATATGTGGAATAATATGTTTATTCGGAAGTTGTCTATTAATTTATAAAATCGAATATCGGATAAACTCAGTAATTATTTATTTCATCGGCTTAGGTTTCTTTTTAGTATTTGTTTTAAATATAATTATTAAAGATTTAATTTATATACCCACAATTCAATTCGGATTTTACTTTTTAGTAATAGGGGTAATTTTGGTTTTTTTTGAAGTACTAAATATTCTTTTAATTAAATGATGACTTATGGAAGGGATTTAAAAATTAATAAGATTGAAGATCAGTCAAAAAATAACGAAAATCAAGATATTGAAGGGAATTTCTATTATGCATTAGGTCATGAATTAAGAAGAAAAATTATAAAAATTATTGGTGATAATGATTTTTCTTCATTTACAAACCTTAAAAATGAGTTAAAGGTAAGTACAGGCACAATTTATCATCATTTGGATTCATTATCCAAATTAATTGAGCAAGGAGAAGATAAGAAATACTATCTTACAGATTTGGGAGTTCATGCCTATAATTCATTAAAAAGTAATATTGAAACAATAATTTCGCCTGATTTCTCGAGAAGGGAATTTCGTTCACCTATTTTAAAGGGTCTTATGCTTTTAACACCAAATCAACTTATTAATTATTCTGATAATAAAAAGTTATATACCCTTTTTATATCCACTATCATACTTATAGTTGGGGGTATATTTTGTGGACTCAACAACTTTTTTCCAATATTTCTCTTTTTTGGAGAATTTCCTCTAAGTTCGTCTCCAGGCTTTTACATCCTATTTGGTATTTTTTATTTTATAAATTTCTTCGCATACGCCCTATTAATTGAAGGAATTTGTAGATTATTTTATAAAAAAGGGGACAATTCAAGTAAATTATTCATTTCTTTTGGAATAATATTTTTACCAATGGTTCTGTATCTTATTATCCACCAAATTTTTATCTTAACTGATATTATTATGTTTCCGTTTGTAGGAGTTATAGATAATATCTTAATGATTTTGTTGCAGGTATGGTCTTTATGGTTATTAGCATACAATTTAATTGTTAATAAGAATTTAAAAATTGAAAATGCCTTAATAATTTCGTTCTTATTACATTATGGAGGATTTTCAGTTGTCTTATTATTCTCAATTTAATACTTTAAATCCATAAATTTTTAACATTTCAATAATCTGATTAATCCTTTCGTTTGAGGATTGGTGATCTTTTGTTTTGGTAGCAATAAAACAAGAATATCTTTCACTTTCTTGATTGGATATATTGTTAAATGTGATTGGAGGAGTTACCATATCTGGAATATTTTTCATTAATTTTGGTATTTTATTATTTATAAAATTTGTACTAGTTTCATGATCAACTTTGTGTAATTCCAAACGACAGAATTTTGAGAAGTAAAGATGCTCAATTTCAGCACAAACAAAATCAGTTTCATTTGGAATTAATATAAGTTCAACAGGATTCTGTTTAATGATATTTCTAATTCCAATATATGATGTGGTAAGTCTAGGATTTATTTCAATAAAGTAATTGAAATTTTGTTCGTTTTTTATAAAATCAATACCAAAGTAACTATTAAATTTTGTCAAATCCAAATCTCTTAGATTTTTTTCTAATTTCTTCTTAATTGAGAAAAAATTTTTTACTGGAGTACATCCTCCATAATATTGGGATTCATAATCATCATTTCTGATACTAATAAATTGTGAATTAACACTTAAAATTAAAGGATTTGAAACTCCATGGTTTATCAATGAAATACTTAAATCATCTCCGCGAATATACTCTTGAAGTATGTATTTCCTTGATAAATCCAATTTTTCTTCAAAATTTTCAAAAAATTTAATGATTTGCATTTTATTTTCAAAAAAGTAAATCAATTCTGCCCCTACTCCATCATTAGGCTTAATTATAATCGGTTTGTTTAAGATTTTCAACTTTTTAATTATAAAATCAATATCAAGATGATCATTTTTATAAGGAATTGAATAGGTTGTAGGAGTTAATATTGAATTACTCCTAAAGTAATTATAAGTTAAGATTTTTGAAGCTGCTAGTCGTATTCCTTCTAAATTTACACTTAGAATTACTTTATTCATATCTAATGCTATTTTGGTCAACTTAAAAAGGATATTTGAAAATTCAGGGGCAATAATAAAACAAGATCTGCACTTTGTTAAAATATTCTTAAATTTAGAAATAAATTCATCATTCGAACTTACTATATCTATAAAATCAGCTGCGATATATTGCGATAAATAACTAATTCTATCATCTAATAAGGAAGAGATTTCAAAATCAATTTTTTTAAAATCAGAGATTATAGATCTTAACATTGCAAATCCCTCACAGAATAGGGAAGGAGGGATTTCAACATTATTAAAACCTCCACCAGAAACGAATTCAAAAATAAAAATTTTGTTTTGATTCATGTTTCATAAGATTGCATTATTCAGATTTTAATAATTTGGATTTAATTAAAACATTTTTATAGATTAGTTTTAAAATGATGAATAAATATTTTAATTAACATTAATTTAACAAAAAACCGTATCATTAGATTATGTCTCCTCTTTTCCAAGAAGAAGAATTAATGCAACGTATACGTTACCTGCATTTTAAAATAAAAAAGTTAGAAGAAGCTTTAGAAAAAGAAGAAGAAAATTTTACTTTAGACGATCTTAACCTAGTTTTAGAATATACAAGAATTTTAAATATAAATTATGAAAGTGAAGATCATTCAAAAATCCTAAAAGAACTAGATATTACACCAACTTTTCAAGATCCTCTAGAGAATAATAGGGAAATAGAAATTAAAGACTTAATGTTTGAATGTGCTCGAGTATTATGGGTCATGGCTAGAGCTTATACCCAAATCTCTGAAAAATTTGAAGATGATGATGATTGGGAAAATGCAATCATAGCAATGGTAGAATCTAGCAAAATATATAAAACTGCTGCATATTTTAGTGCTGCATCGGTACATCAGGATGATATTGGAATTTCATTAAATTCCGAGAATCTCGAATTAAATTCAGAAGAAGCTCGAGTATTTGCCCAGAGTGTAGCTGCTTTAAAAGAGGAAAATAGCAATAATATATATTTTTCATCAAAACTATATGCAGGATTAAGTGTATTATCTAAAAGATTATTTTATTTAAGAAAACATGAGGAAAAGAAAAAGCAACAATTAAGAGCCCAATTTCATTTCGATATGGGCAAATCTTGTCAACTTAAAGCACAAGCTTCTTTAGAATCATCTATTACAACAGTAAATCAAGCAAAAGTTAAAAGATTACAGCAAAAAGCTAATTTCTATTATAATAAAGCTCAAGAGATTTGGAACGAAATGCTAGATAACTTATCTAATTTATCAAATGAAGAAAGAGAAAATATTGAATTAAATTTATCTATTGTAAAAGAGTCTTTAAAATCAAATAAGGTTGAGTCATTAGAATATGATGAAATTAAAAAGATTCAAGATCCAGAACCTATAATAATTATTCCGGAGAATTTAGCTCCCTTTGTTCCTAAAACAACAATTTATTTAACTAAATTTGTTCCTAAGGATTTAAATGTTAAAAGGTTCAAGTCTTTCCAAAAAAAGAAAATAGAACAAAAAATTCCTTATAGTAAAAAAGAGAAATTAATAGATAAAAGAGCGGGAATTATAAGAACTTTAAATGAATTAAAAGCTTTAAAAGAAAGTAATGAAATTGATATCGATAAATTTGCTGAACTGATGGAGAAATATTCAACAAAACTAAAAATGATTGACACTGCTATGGAGAAATTAGCTAAACAATGATTTACTTGTTATTTATTAATAAAATCTTATCCTTCTTTATCAAAATATAACTTACGATTTTTATCTAATTCCAATTTTCTTTCAGCTTCTTCTTTAAAAAGAAGGTCATATGTTTCTTTAAATATAAGTCCAATTAATAATATTTCTATAAATAAGATAAGGTATACCATTATCAATTGTAAGTTATGTAAACCCTTAGTTAAAAGTAGAAGCAATGTAAATAATTGTGGTAAAAACAATAATGTAATAATTCCAATTCTTTTTCCAAAATTAATCACATGCTTTTCTTCTAACTTAAAAATCTTATCTAATCTTAAACCTTCTAAAAGATAATAGCAACAAAATACTAAATTAATAGTATTTATTATTAGTATATAATCCCTTTCAGCAGGCTCCAAAGCGATATATGGTTTTAGAACTATTGATCCAATTATAAAAGTAAGAGAAAAGATGAATAAAATCGACGCCAGTGAGATCAAACCATCATGAAAGTCTTTATAATCCATCTTTGATTAAGTTTTTAGATGTTTTTTAAAAAAAATTAATTTAATGAATATTGATATTTTTTTAAATATTAAAATTTAAGATATATTAACAGCAGAAATTTAAAATTTGAATAAACCTTGAGCATTTTAAGCGAAGCTGAAATCGAAAATTTGAAGAAAGAACATCCAAAAAAGAAAATATTGCGATTAATATTTTTAATTTGTGGATTTATTATAATAGTTTTAGGATTTATTCTATTAGTTATAGGATTTGATTTTGATTTTAGCATTGAGGGAATAAATGTTTCTTTTATAATTGATATTTTAATAATTGTTTTTGGTATGATAATCGCTTCAAAATATTTTATTGCTTCATACTATATTCGTGAAAATTCTTTAACATTAAAGAGAATTCGCAATTTAAGGGAGCCTGTTGATAATGTACTAAAATTTTTCTCACTCTCTATATCTAGATTAATACCTGCTCTAATTTTAATAATAGTTGGAATTATAACTTTTAAGATTTTTGGCTTGGATGTAGGACATGAAGTAAAGTATGGTAGTGCGGTAGTATTAGGTGGCCCATCATGGTTTTATGTGACAGGATTACCAATGTTAGGAATGGGTTTTACTTTATTATTATATTTCTTTTTAAGCCCATTTCATGGCACATTTTCAAATTCAAAAAATTTCTTCTTCTTTTATGAAATACGTCCAGGATTCCCATGGTTAACAGAAATCGTGAGAAATGATATCGAGGCGGTTAGATACCAAAATAACCATTTAGGTCCAAAATTAGGCTGGCTAGTATTTTTTATGCCATTTATAGTATTACAACTTATGACAGCAATCCCTCTATTTGGTGCTGAAAGAGCTGCGCCTGAATACACATTATCTTGGGTTTTTATAATAATTACCATTTTAGAGATAATATGCTTATTCTTTCTTATTTTAACGCCACAAAATTACTTTGAAATAGCAACTAAAGACAGATTATATGAGATGTGGTTTTCACCTTTTAAATTAAGAAAGCAATCTCTGTTTAAGGAAGAATTTAGTGAATTTTTAGGATGTAATTTTGATACTACTAAGACAGAAAGAATGGAAGAGAATGATAATACTGGTTCATTATTCAAGAATGTTAATAGAACCCATTTTCAATTGTTTTCCTTAATTTTTGGGCTATTTTTAATAATTACTGCGATTATCATGCTTACTCAAATGGTTTTATTTGGCCCTCTTGTATGGTGGATTGCTTTAACTTATGGCTTTATCTTACTTGTTAAATCCTTTTGTTTTGATTTTAGTAATCGTGATGATAGTCAGTTCTATTATGATAATAATAATAAGATTTTCAAGTTCAAGAGAAAATTTAGTTATAAATTTCATTATGTGTCTGCATTTAACATAAGTCATGTCAGCGTAAAAAAGTGGTTTAGAAAGTTAGACTTTTTTGATATTGCTGGTGTTTGTGGATTATTACTTTTCTTGACAATCCAACAAACAGAAGGCTGGCTCGTCGCTGATACTCAGAATTTGGTTATAGATAATTTAATTAGTTCTTTTTATATGATCGCGACTTTTGTTTTTATATTTCTTTATCTATGCCTTCCCATTGATGTGGTTGAGTTTAAAACGCCTTCCATTACGTATAGAATAAGTATTACATCAAAATTAAAGGAAAAAAATCTAATTAAGAAATATTTAACAAATCTGAAGAATCTGCTATCTGATCTCCGAGAGCCGGGAATGAAAAATACCCTTTTAATAAGAGGAGGAGTGATGGGATCAATTATAATAGGTTCTTTGTTGTATACCATATTCTATTTTGTTTTTTTCTTTTAATTTTATGAATTTTTTTTGATTTATCTATAAAAAAAGAATTAATTTTAAGTTAAATTGAAATAATTATGTCAGACCAATTAAAATTACTACTATATATTAAAGATATGGTATCAGACCTCATATATATTAATAGCATAATCGCAAGTGAATTAATAAAGATTACTGAAAATACTGCTGCCTTGAGATACGGACAAGATTTTTTAAATACAAGTTCATGTGTGTCTGAACACCATGAATTAAGTGAACACCTAATAAACATCGTAGGAAAATATAATAAATCTCCAGCAGATTTTGAAAGAAAGAATTCCTTAGAGAAACATATATTAAAACATAAAAGTTAAGCTATTAATATGTCAGAAAATGAAGATAATTTTGATAAGTTTGTTGAAGAGATACAAACTGAGATAATCCACAAGGAAATAGAAGATTTTAATGAACATATTGTTGAATTATTTAAGAATCCACCTAATTGGGGTAAACCAACTAAATATACCGTTTCATTTGCATATAAAAACAATAGAAATAACACCATGGAATTTTTTGCTACCATTAGAAATGATATCATTGAAAAGATAAACTTTTTCACAGATGGTTGCGGAGCTACTGTAGCGACAGGAAGCCAGACTACGTTGTTATTAGTAGGAAAATCAATAGAATATGCAGAGAGGTTAAAGCAAAAGGATATTGATAAAGTTTTACGTGGTTTACCAGATGATCATAAATATAGTTTGGATTTAGTAATTAACTCACTAAAAGGTTTAATTAAAAAATATAAAAATAACAAAAAATAATTAAGTTTACTTATGGAAAATCTTATTGTAGAGGATATTGATATTCCTGTAAAATCAGATAATCTCTATCTTAAAGGTTCCATTTATTTTACTCCGCAAACTCCCTCAAAAGCTCCATTTTTAATAAATCTTGCTGGACTATTAGATCATAGGGAAAGTTATTTTGTTAAATACTATACTGAGAAATTTGCTTCTGCTGGTTATTATGTACTTTCTTATGATTATAGGGCTCATGGAAAAACTAAGAAACAAACAGGATCTAGATGGGATAGGATGATTATCAAAATATTTGAGGATATTCACATAGTTATAGATTGGATAATTGAAAATCAGTTTGAAAGACTTCTAGATAATAAAATTGCTTTATTTGGAAGGAGTCTAGGGGGAGCGATTATTTTAAGTCATGGTTTTCTTGAAGAACGCGTAAGAATTTTAATAGCACTTTGCACTCGATATGATTATCATACTACTAAAGTAGCATTTCCAGAAGAAATTATTAAAAAGATAAGCCCAAAATATTTTCTAAGAAATGATCCTTTAAATAATGATAGAATCTTAATTGCTCATTGTAAAGATGACGATAGAATTCCATTTGAAAATTTAAACCATATCAAAGAAGCGCTTAATTTAAAAGAAGAGAATGCAATTATTTTTCAATCGGGAGGACATTCATTTAAAGGGCATAGGGATGATATTTTCTTACATGCTCTGGAATTTTTAAAAAAATTATAAATTAAGAAAAATATACAAATTATAACATTTTAATCAAGGTTGAGAAAAAGAGATGAAAAAAATTCTTATTGTCGGACCAGCCTCACAAATCCTTGGAGTAAAAATAGCAAATGAATTAGGAATTGAAGCATTAAATACGGAGTCTAAAATCTTTCCGGATGGTGAAAATTATTTAAGAATTAATATTGAAGATGAAACAATTATACAGGGAAAGGAAATTATAATTGTTCAATCAACAGGACCAAGTTCTAGTGGGAATCAAAACGCTAGATTGTTTGAACTTTTTATGATGATAGATGCTGTAAAAAGAATGGGAGCGTCTAAAGTGGTTATTGTTACTCCATACCTAGCATATGCTCGTCAAGATAAAATCTTTAGGCCTGGAGAATGTCCATTTGCTAATGTTGTTATGGGGATGATTAATTCAGTAGGAATTGATGAATTTTATACTGTAGATGTTCACGCTCCAAATATTACAGAGCTTTGCAGCTGTAAGGCAATTAATATTGATTCAATGAAATTGTTAGCTGATTATATTAAATCTTTAGGAGCAAAGGACATTGTGGTTATATCTCCAGATAAAGGAGCGATCGAGAGATCTAGAGCTTTTGCGAAGCATTTTGGAGAAAATGTTCCTGTTGATTACTTTGAGAAAAAAAGAGATGTGAAGACAGGAGAGATCAGCATGTCTGGGAATTTAACCTTAAAAGATAAGGATGTGGTCATTACAGATGATATTATAGCAACTGGTGGCACAATGGCAACTGCTATAAAGTTATCTAAAGAGAGTGGAGCAAGAAAAGTATATGCAATAGCAACCCATGCTTTAATGTTGCAGCAGGCAAAATATAGAATTTTAAAAGCAGGGGCTGATGAAATTATTGGGACTGATTCAATTGATAATGAAATAGCTAGAGTTTCTCTTGCGAAAACTATTGCTGATTATTTAAAATTTGATTAAAATTAGTAAATTAGAACAAGCCTAATAATTTTTAATTAGTTTCAATACAAGATTGCGTGTGTTTATTATCAACTCATCTAGAGTTGAATTATTTAGAATTATGTAATCCGCTTTTCTAATGACTTTCTTAAGTCCAAAGATTGTTTCTCTTTCATCTCTTTCCTTGATTTCAGCTATAATTTTTGAGTCATCGATTCTGTGCCGTTCAGAAATCCTTTTGTATCTTAATTTCTTTTTTGACTTGATTGCTATTACTGGGAATTTCCAATAGCTTTTAAAAACCTTAACTTCAAACAACGAACGAATCCCATCAACAAATATTACATTCTCTTTTTTACTTTGTATTAAATTCACACATCTTTCTGCAATTATACTATCACCTTTTTCCTCCCTTAGTTTTTTAGCAATCTCTCCTAAGTTCTGATCACTAGGCTCAATTTTTCTAATTTTTGCTTCATTCCTTATTACATCACCCATAGTGATGATAATCCCTAAGTCTTTAACTGCATCTATAGCTGTTGACTTACCTGCCCCTGGAAGACCACAAAACCCAATTACTTTCATACTTTAGATGATAATTTTAATTTATTTAATATTAAAAGATTATAAAAGAATATATAACATTCAAACTATAATTAATTTGTTAAATTATCTATCGAACTGAATTTATAATGACAGATAATTCAAGTAAAGAGGAAAACATAGATAATACGAAAGATGAAAGCAATCAAAGAAATTTAAACAACAAAAGTGATAACTTATCAGATTCTTTAAAACTGAATGATTTATCCGCTACATCCCGATTAATAGAGAAGTACGGAATTGATCCTGCAAAAACACCAGTTTTTTTAAAGTATAATGCTTATAGACGGATGGTTGGATATGCTATTCGATATGCAAATGAAGATATATCAATAAAAAATTGGCGCGAAGTTTATGGAATATTAATTGGTTCGATAGAAAATAACCGAGAATTAGTAGTTAAAGACGCAATCCCGATGGTCGTAGGAGACAGAGCGGGAGTTAAATATGAAAATAAACAATATGTTGATATGGCTGAAATTGATGAATCTGTTCATGAGAGATCAATAAGAGATCAAAAGAATGATTTTATAATAGGATGGTGGCATACTCATCCTGGTTTCGGATTCTTCTTTTCACCAATTGATTGCCTTACTCAATTAGGTTATCAAATTCCAAATCCTTTCGCAGTAGGATTGATTTTTGATCATTGTGAGAAGTTATCAGATAAATATTATTTAGGTATCGCAAGTTTAAGATTAATGAATCCTGAACAAGGTACATTTTCAACCTACAATATTATTGAGTTAAAATCAGAATTTGAAACCACAAAGATGGTCAATAAAGTTGAAAAAATTGTAAAAGACATTAAAAAAAATCTTAGTAAAGTATTAAAAGAAGTAAAGTATATCGATGAAACACTTCGAAAAAGAGCTTTAGCTCAATTACAAAGGAATTATGGCTTAATTTTAGTGCCCAAGAGAGACATTAAGATAACTGAAAATGAAGAAGAAGCTGAAGAGGATGATAAATTTCTGTATGAATGGGATCCTGAGTTTTTTAAAAAAAGTTATCGTATACCAAAATTTAGGGAAAAATTAGAAATGGAAATTAAAAAGTATGAGAATCTTTTAATAGATATTAAAAAGTCTAATGATTCTAAGAAATTCAACCAAAAGAAAGAAAAATTTAGGAAAAAAATTCAATCTCATTTAAGTAAACCTAATGAATGGTATAATAAATTAATGGATGAATTTACTAAACGTATTGAAATAATATCTCCTTATTTCGATTATTTAGATACAGATGAACGGAAAATAATTGAATATTTTGAGACTAAGATATCTGATTATAATAGAATTTTAGACAATTTAAATATTAGAGCAGAATTTAATCTAAAAGATTAAAAAGGATTATATTTTAAATAAGTATATTTAAAGAACGATAAAAAATTAGTAAATTTAAAAAAATTTTATATTATTTAAAAAATAATTACTATTTAGACTTCTTTTAAAGAATCTATATTAAGTTTATTCCATGTGGTATTTTCATGCCTAATGATATAACATACATCATAAAACATCGATCTGATAAGGATAAAACGATTAAAGACGCTATTTTCGCTTTTTCTGGTGGGACTAAATCATTATTAATAAAGGGGGAAGGTGAAGAAATTTCTACAGCAGTGGAGGTTGCTGAAATTCTAAAAAATCGAATGTACCCTTCTTTAGAAATTGCAAATATCTCTTTAGGAAGCCGCCCTTTTTTTGAAAATCGAAATCGTCGCTATAAAAAACAAAATTATAAAAATAACCGAAATCGGAAAGATCTAATTTCAAATATAGAAATAACTCTTTCAAAATCTAATATCTGAATTTACTAAATGTCATTTGAAAATTTAGGTCCCTTAATAGGGGAGACTAGGACAACAAGCATTTGTCAAATCTGTGGAGATTTTATTTATAAAAGGATTTATTACGATGAAAATTCAAAAGGGAAAAAAAAAACAGTATTTGTCTGTAAAAATTGTCTGAAGAAAAATAACAATGCTATTTAACTTCATTTTTATTGTAATTATTGAGCTTTTTTTGCTTTCTTTTGTTTAAGTATTTATTCCAGTTAAAGGCCATAATGAAAAACATAAAACTAATAGTCAATAAAAGCATTAAAGCTTCTGTAATTACACTAGATATATCATTAGGTTGTCCACCAGTTACTGCAAACCCTAAAGCAATAAATATTGGCCAAAGACAATAAATTATAGTAATTACATTTTTTCCAATCCAACCAGGGATTATAGATTTCCAAAAAGGATATTTAATCATACCTAATGGAATAAATAATAAGTCATCAGGGAGGGGTGTTAAAGCAAAAATAAAAATATAAAATGGTGTTCTCTTTCTATTTTCCAATATTAATTTTCCAAAACCATCAATATTAGCTATAATGTTCGAATTCCTCTCCTCGGCAATCCTTTTAGCTCCATAACCTACAATATATCCACTTAATTCTCCCAATGCGCTTCCTAACCCTCCTATAATCGCAATACCAGAAATTTCAAGCCAAAAAGAACCTGATGCTAAAATTTGATTGGTTAATAATCCTCTATTAAGATACTTCAAATATATCGAATTAGAAATAGAAAAAAGCACAAAAGGGAATGGTATTGGAAATCCTATAGATGCGGAACCCAAGAAACAAATTATTAGAGAAACTAAAAGAGCCCAAAAATAATTTGGTCCTTGCGTAATACTTGCTAGATTCTCCCTTGATTTAATAATGATATCTTGAAAATCAGATAGAAATAGAAATAGAAATAAGTAAATAATGATTGCCAGGTAAAAAAACGTAAAAACTATAATCAATTTTTTCGGAACAGCCATACCAGATATAAAAACCTATATTTTTCTAGAAACTTTAGTAATTTTTGTATTTAACCCATTATTAGCTTTGGAGAATAATTCTATATTTTCTAAAATTTTTCCTATTTTATTAACTTTATTTGGCATTTCAATATTTTCTAAAATAAATGTTATTTCATCACTTTTAGGATTATAAATGATGTCTCCTTTTTCTACTTGATTTGAGGATTTTGAATTTAGGCCTTTAAATATTTCTGGACCTGGAAGAGTCCAATAATTTTTCGATCCAAAACTAAATCTTCCCCTTAACACAAATGGCATTTTATTTAGAATAGCATCAGCAGATAATGGTGCTAAGTGACGAATTATCATTCCTTTTACGATTCCTATTCCGAATAGATCAATTTTAATTGGGATGTTTCCAACATCAGACATGTTCTATAATAAAATACATCCGAATATTTATATTATTTTAATAAGGAAAAAATGCTCAATCTGACAAATTATAACCGACTATTCCATTAATACCAACATTCTTTAATAAAAACATTTAAATACTCTTTTCACCATTTATCTATTGGACAATAGTAAAGCATTGGTTTTAGATTCAACAATCATAGTTAACCAACGATAAACCTTTATATTAATTGAATATCCGTTCTGGAATTTTTTTTTTTACCAGACTATAATTAATACTTCGATTTTTAATAAAAGATAAGTTTCCAATGTTCCTTTAGTGCCGAAGATAAAAATACATAAGATTTAATTTCTACGTTAGATCTAAAATACTTTTAATAAATTGAGCACATTGGAGCACCACAATATAGTAAGCTAAATAACACTATAAAAAATAGCTTTAATAAAGAACTGAGAAGCTAAGTTACCTGTTCTCTTGTTGATTAGAGTAATTTTTTTTGATACACGAGACAGAAAAACACGAAAATTCGATTTTCAAAAAAAATTATATAATATTACAATAGGAGCTTTGATTCAGGATTTGGCTTCACTGGAGTAAAATGAGAAATATTCCTCTGAAACAACAATTCTGAGCTACTCGAAGCTACTATTGTCCATCTTTTTTTCCATAGAATTTATTAACATTAGGTCATATTTATCGTCAATATCATAGAATTTAAGATCAGGGTTCACTTTATAAGTCAATATCATTTTACCTCTCTTTATCAAAATGTTTAAAGCTTTACTAATAGTTTTTGCTGGTGTTAGATTTGATACCTCAAGAATTTGTTTAACAAAATTATAGTCGAAAATTAATACCGGAACCATTAATTTAATAATCCCTTTAGGAATCAACTTTAAATCTATTTTACTTATTTCGATAAGATTTTCTTTTCCATTAATTTTTTTAGTGTTAAGAATAGAGAGATATTTAAAACTTTCTATTAAAGTTTCTTTATAAAGTTGTTTTATTAATTTTGTATTTACATTCTTATAGATTACAATTGGAGTACTTTTAATTGATTTTAAATTCAGTGATATAATCTTGAATATTTCTTTTATAAGTGTATTTTGAAAAATCGTATCACATGGAAATAAAGCATAAATGTATTTCTTTCTAAATATTTCATTATTATTTATAATACTTAAAAATGAATAAAGAGGGCCTTTTTTGTATTCCTGACCTGAATCAATCAGAATTAATTTATTCTTTAATTGGGATTTAAGTGTTAAATACCTCTCTACATGCTCTTTTAATTTAGAACCTAAATGACCAGTAATAATAGCTATTTTCTTAATTCCAATTTTGGTTAAAGATAAGACTAATTGATCAATAATGGGAGTATTATTTAAAGCTGCGATTTTAATTAGTGCTTTTGGAATATTTTGGGTTATGTCTTGAATTCGGGTTCCTTCACCTGCACAAGGAATTATTACAATTACTTTTTTTATTAGCTTATTTTCTTGTAGTAACAATCGGATTTCCATCCATATCAATTATTATAGTATGTTCTTGCTGAGCTACAGGTGCACCAGTCCTCTCGATTAATATAGGGTAATGATCGAGGATTTTTTTACGAATGAATGAATCTATCGTTTTTTGAATCTTATTTTTAGGTATTGCATTATGTCTTTCTAATAGACGGGGTGAGAAAGGAAGATTTTTAGTGATTTTTTCGATTTTATTCATATAACCTTGTTCTTCATATGGCAAATTTTTTCTTATCCTCTTAGCAAATCGATAGATATATGAATTTTTTCCATTAGTCACTTTCCCTACTCCAGAAGTAGAAAAAGGTTCACAAGCATAAGCATCACCCGGCTTTAAAACTTGATTATGAGCTAAATCTTTATAATTTGGAATGAAAGGTCCAGCATGCAATTTATATCGTTTCAATTCGTGTCCACCCAGATTAGTAATAGGCCTTAATCCAAAATTGATAATTTGCTCTGCAATAACTTCTCCTAATTCAAATAATTTCGTTCCTGGTTTAAAAATTTCTATAGCTGCTTCCAAGCCTGCTTGAGCAGCGTCAATATAATTCTGTAATTCAACATCATTATCAATATTAATTGTGATTGCAGAATCTGCGATATATCCATTATAATGTGAACCTAAGTCTATTTTTAAAAGACCTCTTTTAGGGACAACTGATTCATCATCAATAGGTGGACTATAATGAGCTGCTATTTCATTTAGAGACATGTTAATGGGAAAGGATAATTCACATCCAAAATCCAAAATTTTTTCTTCACATTGATTAGCAATTTCTAAAAATAATGTCCCCGGTTTAACTTTTTTTTGTGCAATTTCTTTAGCTGATATTACTGATTCTCCAGCCTTGATATATGATTCAATCCAATCTTCTGTCATTTTGTTTCATCTTCTCTATAGAAAAAGTAAAATTAAATTTCTATTTAAGGAGTCAACCGATCTGGAGTTCTTGGATACATCACTGCTTCTCTAATATCTTCTAACCCACATAAATACGTTATCCATCGGGCAATTCCCAGACCAAATCCAGCATGAGGAGGCATACCATATTCAAACACATTTAGATGTGACTCAAAAGATAAAGGATTTAAGCCTTTATTTTCTAGTGCAGCGATTAATTTATCTTTATTGTGTACTCTCGTTCCTCCAGAAGTCAATTCAAGCCAACCCATCTGAAGATCAAAGGATTCACTATACTTTTCATTATCTGATGGCATAATATAAAAAGGTTTTATTGACATTGGCCAATGTGTAATATAATAATATCCTTTTATTTCTTTACCGAGCTTTCGATATGCTTCAGTGGATATATCTTCACCCCATTCAATATCAATTTTGAATTTGTCTTTAATTAGCTCTAGAATTTCATCATATTTGTATCGTGCTAGAGGCAAATTAGGCAAAACAGTTTTATCTTCCATTTCTAGGGTCTTTAAGGCATTCATTTTATTATTTCTGATACTATTTATAACGTAATATACAAGTTCTTCTAAAGTTTTCATCACATCATTCATATCTGAAAATGCCATTTCAACATCTAAGGTGAATATCTCACACAAATGTCTTTTTGTACGACTTTTTTCGGCTCGAAATGCAGGACTTATCTCAAATACACGCTCATACACTCCGCATAGTTGTTCTTTATATAGTTGAGCTGATTGGCTTAAAAAAGCTTCTCTATCAAAATACATTATAGGAAATAATTCTGTTCCTCCCTCAGTAGCCGATCCAATTATTTTGGGAGTTGTTATTTCTGTAAAATCTTGTTCGAGTAAAAAATTTCGAATAGATTTTAATACCTCTCCTCTAATTTCAAAAATTGCTTGATTTTTTATAGATCTTAGGTCTAAAGCACGATGATTAAGTCTTAAATCCAATTCTGACACAGTTTCTCCAGTCATATCGATAGGTAATTTTTCTGGTGTTTTGTTTAAGATTTTTATTTCTGAAGGAATAATTTCTATTCCACCAGGGGCTGATTTAAATTCTTTAACTTTTCCTTTTACCATAATACAATCTTGATACCCCAATTTTGCTTTTTCGAAAAGTGCATCAGTTACCTCACCTTTCTTTAAAGTTATTTGACGTTCTCCATACTTATCTTGGAGAATGATGAATCTTAAGCCACCTAGATCCCTAAAATTTCTAACCCATCCACCTAAAATCACTTCCTCACCAATTAAATTTAAAGAAATATCTTTAGTATAATTAGTTTTCCTCCAATCTCCAAATTCATCTAACATAATAATGCAATGACTAAATTTTCTACCTTAAAATTAAATGGTAAAAGGAAAAAAAGAATAAAATTTTTTGCATTCTTAAAAAGTAATTATGGTAAATTTAGAATGGAATGGGAAAAAAAGTATTAGATTTGATTCAAAGCTGTCTATAGGAACTAATTTATCACTAGAATTAGTAGAATATATTAATTCACCCTTAAATGATAAAATAATAAGAAAAAGTGCTATAGAAAATAAAAAAGAATGGGATAACATTCTAATTTTGGGAGATAATAAATTAGCTATTGAATTATTGCTAAAAAGGTTTGAGAACAAGATTAATCTTATTTATTTTGACCCCCCATTCGC
>JBHLJZ010000081.1:0-17921 GCA_048887165.1 Candidatus Hodarchaeota archaeon
GGTCTTGGCATCCTTAAGCCAATAATATCAATAAGTAAGAAAAGCAGAGGCTTTGTTGCATAAACAATAAAATGATGGGTTTTATGCGCCGGGGTATTTAAGTGAATTAATAAGAGGAGAGATAGCAGGGATCCAAATAACCTCCGCATTCTTATTATCAAGTGCAATATTAATGGCAATTCCAAGCCTAATGGTGTTCTTGTCCCTTACGTTGAAAGCTAAAGTAAATCGTCCGACAAACATCATCATAGGAATAGTTTTATTTATTGTACTATTAGCGACCCTTTTCACAGGAAACAATCCAGCGTACTATATATTATATGGGGGCATAGAAGGGTTATTATTGGTATTGATAATTTTGCAAGCTTGGAAGTGGAATACTTAAAATTTAATCAAAAAGGGGATTATGTAGTTTTTTTAATAATTCTATTTTATTTTTTATTTTGAAATTTTGGAGATAATATCTCATCAACTTTTGCATTATTATATATCTCATCAGCTAAGCTTTTCAAACCAGAAATTCCAATAGGTTCATTTTTAAGACGATCTGATTCCCAAATCTTTAAATTTTTAAACTCATTCTTAATTTCTAATAAGTACTTCTTTTGAATAGAAGAAATCTGTCCACAAAAGTTGCATTTTTTTGCATGTTTTTTAGGTATTAACATATTTATGTGCACTCCTTCGAGCTGTATATATTTTTTGGTTAAATCTCGTGCTCTTTTAATTTCTTCGAAACTTGGCTTTTCAGCAATGGATACTAATCTAAGAGATCCAACATTATGAATCAATTCAGTAATTCGTTCTCCTCGTTTTTCTAGCTCTAGTATCATATTAAAAATTTCTTTACCCAGTTCTTTTCGTGCTTCATAACTATGATCATCGAAAGGCTTAATTATTTGCCTAAAAACCTTCGAAAAACTTCTAATGGCTCCTTTAATTGAATTATAAAAATTTAAAGAATATTTCAGCATAACCTTTACTTGATCCTCAGGTATTTCGAAAAGTGCTACCATATTTCCTGTTGGAGGAAAATCTGCTATGATAATATCAAATTGAATTTCTTGAGCATTAATATCTTCAGCATCTAATAATTTCTGAAAAAACATTGCATTTTTCAGAGCTAAAGGAATTGCATCAGCAGTAAACGTCTTATCTATATATTTCTCAACTTGGGGGAGCATTCCAACAAGAGGCATCTGCTTCATTAGAGTTTTCATTTTTAATATTAGCTCTTTGGTGTAGATCTCAGCATAAGTATTAGGATCAGGCTCAATCGCCCATAAATTTTTAGTAACTTCTGTAATCTTATTTCCTATTTCAAATGAAAATAGATCTGAAATATTATGTGCAATATCAAATGAAATCAATAAAATCTTTTTACTTGGCAATAGATCTGAAAGTTTTACGGCAGTAGCTGCGCTAATAGAGCTTTTACCGACGCCTCCTTTTCCTCCAAAAACAAGAATTTTTTCTATCATATTCACATTTAATCTTAAAATCTACATTTCATAATTTGATAATCAATAAAAAGCTGATCTTTGAAAAATTCAAAAAGCTTAAATGACAAACAAATTGAAAATAAACAAATAAAATAATTATAATGAGAAATTGTCGAGCTTTAGAGACCCATAACCCTGAATCATAAAACAAATTAACCATGAGTATTGTGAAATTTTCTGTGCTGATGCTTGTAGAATTAAGCCTTCTTGAGTGATTAATTCTGGTCCAATGAGAACTATAAAAGTGTATACTAAAGCTATTACAATTACAATTAAATATAAATAGGCATAAATATTTGGATAATTCTCATTCTTTATGATTATGTATGTTAAGTATATTAAAACAACGAGACTAGTTAAAGAAAATAATTTTGAAAACGTCAAATGAATATCTGAAAAGATATCCCACGGAGTAAATAAAACTCCGAACATAAAAACGCCAGTAAGTGTACCTAAAAATAGGTTTATACGAGAAATCCGAAAATGGTATAATTTTTCTTTAAAAAATATAGGAATAGCAAATACATATAAGATCAGTGAAAATACAAGTATAATAGCAGAAATCATAAATATAATTAAAGAAATAGTATTCGAATTTCCTGAAAGAGCAATTGTTCGCCCTAGATCACTGAAAAAGTTCTGCCAAAAAGAATATCCTGTAGCATTTGGATTGGTAAACGTTCCCCCCGCATAAAATATCATTGCAATGCTTGTACAAATAATATATTGTAAAGGACCTATGATTATAAGAAGGAAAGAATTTCTTCTCCAATTCATCAAACTATTTTTCACATTCATATAAATCAATTTCATTCCTTATTTATTTCGCATATTTAGGTTTTGAAATAAATCCGATAAACATAAGGAAGTTTGCGGCAATATCGAGCGTCTCCGCAATCACAAAAAGCGACGGTTCACTTAAGGCTCTTACTGAAATTATAGAGCGCGCAATATTTGTAAAGATAAATACCAAGAATGCGAGACCAATTATAAGCCCATTTGCCTGAGATAACCGCTTATTCTTATACATGAATAAAAACATAATCGCTATCATCACGAAAATTGCGAGAGTTAAGAACGGAAGAACGCTAATTAAAAACGTAATGCTTGTTGAGGTAACGATGATAAAAGATACTAGAACCAGAAAAATGATAACAATCCATAATCTTAACTTATTAAATTGCTTTTTACTTATCTCTTTTATATATACACTAATGAACGTCATAATGGCTTCTAGACCAATATAAAGTATGGGAAGGATGTTTAACACAACAATAATGAATCGAACCTTTTGAAGGTATAAAAGAACCGCTTCTCCAAAACTTTCGCTTATGAGAATCAAGTTGTATAAGAGATCGTAAATTTTTCCAAACGTAAGAACAAAAAAGAATAATGCAAATAGGAAATATGCATCAGAAGTGTAAATTGCTTCTTGTTTTAACCATTTTCTGAACAAAAAGAAGCTCATTATGCCCAGAATTATAATTCTGACGATACTTGCAATAGTTGCCAGCCATGTTCCTTCGATCTGGGTTAACACATAAATTATAGTGGACCAATAAAGACTATACACTAATAAGAATATAACTAATAAGGCAATTGAACTTCCAAGTAAAAGATATTTGTATTTTCTCTTTTTCTTTTCCATTTTAATCAATAAATTATATTTTTAAAAGTATTATATTTTCTAAAAATTAGTTTTTAAATTACGAATATTTTTTCAAAAAGACCAAATCCTAATAAATAGCATTTCTATAAAGTTTAAATCTTCTTTTTTGGAAAAAATACGATTTTTCCAAAGAATGTTGCTTCATTACATTCATTTTCTTTTTCTAAAAAAAAATAAAATCTCCCGAGATTAGTATTAATTTTATATTTAATTCTATTTTTATGTTTTGAAATCTTCTTTAATAGAAGATTATTCCAATATATACTCATCGAAGTTAAAATAATTCCTTCTTTAAAAAAATGTACATCTTATGGAGATATTACAAATTATAGTAATCTCCTTATTAATTTCTTAAATTGGCAAAAAATAAATTCAAAGATTAATTTCTTTTACATGATCATCAACTTTAAATGATCTTCAATTTTTATAAAATTTTAATTTATTAAAAATTAAATATAGAAATTAAATTAAAAAACAGATTAAAGTAAAGATAATTCGAGTTTTACTTATATTACAAAATTATTTGGTTTATAATTTCAAAACATAATAAGGAAGTGATCAAGATTACAAATAATCAAAATGATTTTACAACTAAATATATTATTGAAGCAAAATTCAAAATAAAAGGTGTAGTTGAAAAGTCGGATATAGTCGGCGCCATATTTGGCCAAAGATAAATAAGAGCCATATCGGCTTAATCGGCTAAACAGAAGGTCTCTTATTAGATCTCGACTTACGAGATCTTCAAAAGTCAGGACGAATAGGGCGAATAGAGGTTGATAATGAGTCTAGAGAAGGAATTTCTGAAGGCATTATTAAAATACCCTCTAGCCTTACCCGTAAGGAGACTGCTTTATTGGCGGCGACTGTAGAAACTGTTTCTCGAGTAGGTCCCTGTGAAGCGGAAGTAAAATTAATTGAAATTCGAGATGTTCGAGAAACAAAAAGGCAAAAAATTATTGAAAGAGCAACAGAATTATTAAAGCAATGGGATCAGAAATCTTTAGAACCAAGTGAAATAGAAGAAAGAATTGAGACTGATATTAAACTTGGTGAAATTATGTCCTGGGGTCCAGAAGAACTGCCCGCAGGACCAGAAGTTGATTCAGATCCAGATTTAATAATTGTAGAAGGAAGAGCAGATGTCTTAAATCTTCTTAGAATAGGTGTAAAAAATGCAATAGCAGTTCAAGGCACTCAAGTACCTAAATCAATTATAGATTTAATTAATTCTAAAAATACTGTTACTGCTTTTTTAGATGGAGATAGAGGAGGAACAATTATATTAAATGAACTAACACAGTTAACTAAATTAGATTATATAGCACGTGCCCCTGAAGGCTATGAAGTTGAAGAACTAACGAGAAAACAATTAATTAAATCTCTCCAAAATAAGAAACCAGCGCATTTGGTGCATGAAATCGAAACTGAACCTTTAAAAGAACCTAAAAAACCACTAGATCCCAATCTTCAGAGAATTTTTAAAAAATTAAAGTTGAAAAATCAATCTATTATTGTTGATGCAATTAAAAATATCGAACCTGGTAATAGTATTGGATTTGATAAGAACCTTAAGAAATTATTTGAATTTTCAGTTGGAGAACTTTTTGAAAAAATTCGAGAATATAAAGAAACCCAGTATTTAATAATAGATGGAATATTAACAGAAAGACTACTTTCAATTGCATTACAAATGAAAATGAAATTTATTGCTTGTAAAAATAAAGAAGAAGAATTATCAACACCAGAACACCTAAATGTACATTACTTCTAACAATAAATGCTTTTTTTAAATTTTTTAATTTTTATTTAAAATTTAAAAAGTTAACTTCCATTGGAATTCCTTCTAAAACGGGTTGATATATTGGACAATATTCTTGAAGTTTTGATTTACAATATTTCACATCTTCCACAGATATATTTAAAACTCCTTTGAAATTAAACACTATATTTATATTAGTCAATTTTAAATGCATATGAGGCGGGATATGTTTCAATTGACCATCTATGATAATTTCTAAGCCTTTAGGATCTAAATTTCTCTTATTAAGACAAAAAATCAATGTATTTCCTATGCAAGATCCAATCCCTATTAAAAAATATTCAATGGGGCTCGGTCCTAAATTATTACCATGAAATGATTCGGGCTCATCCACATCAATATTTTCAAATTCTCTTACTGAAGCTTTAAAATGAAGATTCTCACAAAATTTTAAATTAATTTTCATTAATATCTCACTATGTAAATTTAAAACACAATGGAATTGAATTATCCAATATTTAGAGCTTCAAAAACGATAGTAAAAATCAATTGGATAACATAGGAAACAACTCCTAAAAGAATAATCCCAATCAAACATATCTTAAACACTAAAAAATAATCTTTTCTTCCCGGTTTATTTGCTACTTTTAGGATTCTTTTAGTATTTTGGAAGAAAATTCCAATCCGCTCATACAGACTTAGTTTCTTTTTCTTTTCAAACTTTGAATATTTATCATATTTAGGATAGTTGTTTGACACAAATAATTTAAAAATATATATTTAAAAAACTTATCTGTTAGAGAAGATAACACTCTTTCATTCATTAATATCTAAAATGTTAGAAATAAAGAAATCTCGATTAAACGGTTTTAAGTCATCATAACCTTGTCCCACTCCAATGAAAATAATGGGTTTCTTTGTTTCATAAGATATTGAAAGAGCAGCCCCTCCTTTGGCATCAGCATCTATTTTTGTTAATATATTTGCATCAATCCCAACATTTTTTTTAAATTCTTTAGCTTGATTTAAAGCATCATTTCCGGCAAGAGAATCCCCAACAAAGATTATAAGATCAGGTTGAGCTATTCTAACTATTTTTTGCATTTCCTTCATTAGATTTTTATCTGTAACTTGCCTTCCTGCTGTATCTATTAACACAGTGTTAATACCTTTTGCTTTTGCATGCTCAATTGCATCATAACCAACAGAAGCAGGATCAGATTTATACTCATGCTTAATAACCCTTATTCCTACATTATCCATGTGTTTTGTTAATTGTTCAATAGCTCCAGCTCGAAAAGTATCTGAAGCAGCAGCAACTGAAGAAACATTATTTTTCTTTAAATAATGTGCTAGTTTAGCAATTGTTGTGGTTTTTCCAGTTCCGTTTACTCCAAGAAAAACAATAACATAAGGTAGTGCTGTAGAATTCTTTTTATGAATTTCCTTTAATAAATCTACTTCATTTTCTGGAGTTAATATCTCTTCAATAGAATTTTCTAAAATTTCAAATAACATTTTCTTTTTAGAAGAAAAACGTCCAATTTGTTCTCCTTTAAGCGAATCTTTGATCTTATTACAAATTACATCAGCTGTCTCAGTAGCAACGTCATTGCTTATTAGAAGTAAATTCAATGAATTTAATGAATCTCCTAGCTTTTGTTCCGTTAAAGTTTGTTTTACAAAAATTGAGAAAGCATTCTTTAATCTATCTAACATTAATTTTTTCACATTTTAACTTTCTAAAATAAGGCATAAAAAAGATTATCTTTGTCCAGAGCCTCTCTGTATTGTTTGACTCATTCCTTGCAGTGTCAAATCTAATGTCTGTAAACGTTCTATTAGGAATTTTAACTGTTCATTATGTTGATCTATGAGTTTGTTGATGAATTCAATTGATTCTGTAATTGACTTTTCTATTACAGTATCTTGACTAATATATAATAATACTTTTTCAGTATCTTTAATAGAAGCCTTAACACTAACCAAACCCCCTATAGGAACTAAAATTTCTGTATCTTTTTGAATACCTGCTTTTAAATTTTCAAGTGTATTTTTTGTATTTGTTAAATTTAAAAAAGATGCGTTTACTATTTCAAATTGTCCTTGATACATATCTCTTTGTTCTTTGAGATATCGAAACTGATATAATTGCTTCTCCAAATTTTCTCTATCTTCCATATAAATCGACCATCTTTTAATGTACAATCTTACAGGCGAGAGATTTCACGAATTAAATAGTCTTGACTTTCTTCAAGGGTAATTTCTTTGATTTCTTCGATTTTAATCTGTCTTCTATAGATGCCAATTGAAGTTATTTGACTTAAAGCCTTTTCTAAGGCATCTTCTTCTTTAAGAGCACGAACTTCTTTACGAAATAAGTACTTTTTGTGCTTTTTCTTATATGTGCCAATTATTCGATAAATTTTAATCTCTGACATGTTATTTCAAATCAATTAACTCAATGAAATTAAAATAGATAATTTATTCAAAAATATTAAATTTTGCTTTTTTAATTATGTATCTATTTTAAAATTGAGATAAAAAGAGCCTTATAAGCCCAAAACATTAGTTAAACGCATCATTTCAGGACCAGTACAAGCTTGACCAAAAATACCGCTTTTATCATTTACAATCGCTCCAGAAGAAAGATATGGAATCCCACGATTTACAGTTGATACATCTATCTCATCAACTCTTAATACTGAGGATACGTAATTTATCTGGTCATCACTTGTTAGGGGATGGACTAAACAACCTTTATTATTTGCAAGACTTATTGAACCAGGAAGATAATTATCAGCAAATTCATATATTATAGTCTCAACATTTAATACATTTTCAATCTCTTTTCTATAATCCTTTAAAAATGAACTTATTATCGCTCCTTTATCGTTGCATAAAATTAAATTCCCAAATGCATTATCAATTGATTTTAATATTCCAATCTGGTAATTATCACTAATTCTTTTTACATAAGTATCTAAAAGAGTTAATTCGTCATCTCTAATAATATGCGGGACAATAATGCCATACTTGTTACTAGCAGTATAGACTCCTATTAAGTTGGAATTATTTATAGAAAGGGGAAAAAAAGGTTCTACAAATATAGTCTTTATTTTTTTAATTGAAGGTTTTAATAAAGTTGGAGGATAAAGGCCAAAAGAGTTGTTAACAGTTAAATAAACTCCGATCGAACTTTTCCCATAAATTTGGAATTTTAAAATCGACATCTATACAGTGAAAAAATACCAATATCTATTATTTGTGTAAAATTTTAAACCATAAATATTTTTTTAAAAATATTACATTTCATAATCTTTACAGGTGTTAAGATTTCAAGAGGCTTTTTTCCTCTTAATCACTATGAATTAATTCTAACTTTTTTTATAATTCTTAAAGAAAACGGATTATTAGAAATAATTGGTTTCTAAAAATCAGACAAAAAAATGATTAGATTTTCTATTTTGATAAATAAACAACAACGAGCCCATCAATATTTTTAGTTGCTCTTACCTTAAGCTTTCTTGGAGGCTTCTGAATGCCATGCGCCCAAATCGCCTGGTTTACTTCTTGTGAAATTACTAATGATTCTGGTTTAAAATGACGTTCCATAAACTCTCTTAGAAACCTAACGGACTTTTTAGCCCATTTATTCCTAGGACCATGTCTCGCCTTAGCTAATGGTATAATATATATCCTTTCATCAATGATCTCCTCCTTTGGTGCTTCCTCCTCAATTTCTTCTATTTCTTCAAGTTCTTCTTCAAAAATTTCACTAACTTCTTCTTCTTCCGAAATTTCTTCTAAATCAAATTCTTCAATTTCTTGAATTTCTTCTTCAGGGGTTTCTCCTAAATCTTCTTCAAGATCATCTAAACTAATTTCTTTTGGTTTTGCTTTCTTTTTTGCCATTTTATCTCAACTTTCTAAATCTATTTATTTAATCTCGCTTCAACCTTGAATTGCGCCAATTCCTTCTTGAATAAGGACTTGTTCTTACTCTATTTCCAGTTCTTCTAATAACCCAAGATGGTATTGCCTTACTTTGTTTTGCTTTCTTTGCTCTTCTTAATTTCGAAGGTAAATCTTTATTGCGTGCCATTTTGATTCTCTCATAATTTATTTTTTTATATTAAAATCCCTTTTCTTTAGATTGGAGGTTATTTGTTCCAATAGTTTTTTAAACGCCTTATCTGGTAATGGGGTAGAACCTCTTAGCCTTCCAGACTGAAAAAGTTGTATTAATTGTAATTCAATCTGTTCTGCGAATTCAGGCTTAATCATACGGATATTTTCTAATCTTTGTCTTCCTTCTGGACTTAAAACTTTTCGCATTAACTGATACTTTTGACTTTCATATTGTTTTTGTTGTTCTTCAGCTAATTTTTGTTGAATTGCTTGCTGTTTTAATTGTTCTAATTTTCTTCTTCTAATATCATTTAATTCTTCTTCATCACTCAATTTTAAAACCGGATATTGAGTATTCTTATTAATTATTTCCTTAAAAGATTATATGCTATACGTTCTAATAGACTTGTTCCTTCAGATGAAAGTACTCTGCCATCTTTATCTTGTTTTTCAATTAATTTCGCATTTTCTAACTGTTGTAAAGCCACTCTAATTATCTTTCCACTTCCCTTAGCACTATGATTTAAACCAGACCCTCTCCTATTCCTTCCACCGTAAAATTTTCTTAGTTTATTGACACCAATCGGGCCATATTTCTTCACTTTTCTTAGTAATGAAGCACATCTCATATACCAGAAATTTTCAGAATCCGTTGGTGCTAACTCTTTAAAGAAGGCAGTTTTCCAAAATTGACTTCCTTCTGGTGGTTTTATTTCTGGAAATTCTTTTAACTTTTCTGCTAATGATTGAATGAGTTTTACAGGTTCAACGACATAGATTGACATGGTAATCTTTAATTCGATTGTACTTTAATATATACTAATACATTTAAAAAGATTGAATAAATTAAAAATTTTTTGGTATTTTTGACATTTTAAGATAATGGATTATCAAGAAAAATTTAAAAAGACCTTACTATCACAACCGCATTGTATTTTAGGAAAAAAAGGTATTACAGAAGACTTTATAAAGCATGTAGCTAGTTTATTGAAGAAATACAAGATTATAAAAATTAAAGCACTAAAATCAGTTGCAACTCGATCAAATATAAAACAAATAGCAGAAATGATCTCAAGTTTAACAAATTCTAATATATTAGACACTAGAGGTAGAATGATTATAATTTCAAAATACAAAAAAGGTAATTAAAAACTATAAGAATTTTATTTTTCTTTAATAATGCCGAAATCTAAAAATAAAGCGATTATAAGAAAAATAGCAAGAACAAGGATGCTTTATTTATTTAATAAAGCAAATGAGATTTTCCTTGAAAATAAAGATCTAGCAAATAGATACATTCATCTGGCAAGAAAATATTCTCAAAGGGCAAAAATTAGAATTCCAAGTGTATGGAAAAAAAGAATCTGTCATAAATGTAAGAGATTTCTATACCCTGGTTTGAATTGTCGAATAAGATTACACTCTAAGGGCAAAGGATCTCATGTATCTATGACATGTTTTGAATGTAACCATACTACACGATATTTTATTAAAATTAATAATAATTAGATACTATATTTATGCCACTGATTATAATTTTAGCAGAATGTGGAATTGAATTAATACCAAGAGAAATTAGGGACCATCCATCTATTAGGAAACATCTTAAAGAACAAAATTTTGCCTCACAGCTGCTCGATAATGCTTTACATCATTCTGCTATGGTAAATTTGAAAGATTTTGAGAAAAGAGGGCGCCCTGATATCGCTCATAATTGTCTTCTTAATGCTTTGGGTTCACCATTAAATAAAAGTGGGCAATTAATTGTGTATCTCCACACTGTAAAAAATAAAATCTTTAAATTTAATCCTGAAATAAATCTAACACGCAATTATAATAGATTTAAAGGATTAACTGCAAAGCTATTAATAGAATCTGAAGTAAAAGCAAACAGTTTGGGTTTAATATCTCAATTTAAAGGAGAATTAAAAGATTTAATTAAATCATACAAAAGTAAGAAAGTTATGATATTTTCTTCAAAAGGAAGATTCATTGCACACCATCTTGAGTTATTCCAAGAAAACCTTTCGAAAAATTATATTGGAATAATAGGAGGTTTTCAAAAAGGGACCTTCTCAAATGAAATTTACACTCTATCAAAAGAAATTGTATCAATTTCTAATTACTCTTTAGATGCATGGAATGTTGTAAATAAAATAATAACTTTCTACGAGATTACTCATAATATCTC
The DNA here is from genome assembly GCA_048887165.1 of Candidatus Hodarchaeota archaeon. Taxonomy (GTDB): domain Archaea; phylum Asgardarchaeota; class Lokiarchaeia; order Sigyniarchaeales; family SOKP01; genus SOKP01. The sequence goes on from JBHLJZ010000081.1 coordinate 11,256, forward strand.
ATGAAGCATTTTTAGAATAATTACCAAAAGCAGTAAAGTTAAAAGAAATGTTTATTTTATATATCATGCGATTTAAAAAGCGTCGCTAGTCTAGGGGTTAGGATTCCGGCCTTCCAAGCCGGTGACCCGGGTTCGATTCCCGGGCGACGCATACGAAATAAATATTTTCAAAACTAATTTGATCGTGAAAGCCTGATTTCACGAAGTTTTTATATAGAGAATATATCTTGTTTTTCCTTAAAAAACGATAGAAATCAACTTTTATCTATAAAATTCAATACTTAAATATAAATTTGTAAATTTAGATGATCTTAATGGAAAAAACGCCTCTTTTCAAAATATTCTTTGAATCAACCAATTAATTTTCAACTTCTTTTTAAAAGGCGTTTTTTCTTCCAATTTGGGAATTCTTCATTATTATTCTAAATAATAGTCAAAATGTGGTTTTTTTACTTCAATTCAAGGAAATATTACATAATTATTTCGAAAAATTTGCATAAAAAGTTAATTATAATTTAAAAACCAAAAAAATATATTTACAAATTAGTATATATTTATTGAAAAAACGCCATTATCGGTAGTGTCTTTCCTTTCCATATTTTAATCACTTTTTTGTGATATTACCTAGGCGTTTTTTCTCCACTTTGAAAATAATGCTAACGCTTCTTAAGAAAAAAATTAAATTTTTTATTTAATTAATCAGCTTACTTATAAATTTAAATTCTGATGAAATGGTAAAATATATCTATAAGGACTTTAAAACAGTTCTAAACAAGTTAAAATATCCTGACTCCTGGTTTTGGTCACGTTATACTTTAAATGCTTATTCCGGATGTGCTCACGCATGCATCTATTGTGATGCACGAAGTCAGAGATATTATCTAGAAGATTTTGAAAATGAAGTAATTATTAAGACTGATTTTGATAAAAAGTTAGATCTAAGACTTAAAAGAGCTCGAAAATTATTAATTGATGTAATTGCACCTGGTGGAGTAAATGATGCATATCAACCGATTGAAGAAAGAATTGAACATACAAGAAAAGTAATACAGGTTATTGCAAATCATAAATATCCCATTAACATCGCAACTAAATCTAAATTAGTTATAAGAGATTTAGATATTCTACAAAAAATAGCTAAAGATACATGGTGCACTGTTGGATTTTCAATAACTACAACTAATGAAGAACTTGCTAAATTTTTAGAGCCGTATTCATCATCACCTTCTGAGAGGCTAGAAGCATTAAAAATTATTAAAAAAGAAGCACCAAACGTTCAAGTTGGCACCTATTTTATGCCAATCATCCCATTTTTAGAAGATAATGATGAGAATTTAGAAAACGTAATAAAAAAATCTAAGAAAGCTGGCGCAGATTTTATATTGTTTTCACCTGGCTTAACATTGCGAGATTCTCAAGCAGATTATTTTATAAAAAAATTAAATAATAGTAAATATAGAAACATTGTAAAGCCTTTATTAGAGTTATTTAAAGGACAAATTTATCCTCATCCAGAATATGTTAAGAAGTTACACCTTAAATTATTTAGTCTATGCGAAAAAAGTGATATAGCAGTTCGAGTACCAAGATGGATCCCAAACGATTTTAGGAAATGGAATTATAAAATTTCAGAATTACTCCTAAATAAAGAATATGTTGATGCCATAAAATTTGGCAAATCTAATAACGCCTTGAAATGGGCGGGATTAAATCTTAATAATCTTGAGGAGTCAATAGTAGATGTATATAAGAGACAAGAATTATCCAAATTAAAAAACTTTAATGCAAAAGTAATAGAATTTGTTGAACCTTTTCTAAAGGAAAACATAGAATTAATTGGAAAAAGTGGATTAGATAAATTTTTATGAAAGAAAAAGTATTAAGTGAAATAAGGGAAGCTTTGAAGGAACATTCTCCAAATCTAATGGACGAACAAAAGTTACGGAGGTATAGGATTATAAATCCAGATACATCTAGTTACATTATTTATGGAATGAAGATTGCTGCTATAGAAAAAATCATAAAGGAAATTGATAACAAGTATAAAAATTCCTATTCATTTGCAGTTGAAATTTTTAAAGATTTATCCAGTTCAAATATAGAAGAACAAAAATTCGCCGGATTATTCTATATAAACAGATATAAAAAATTTTTTGATACAAATACTATAAATTTGTTCAAAATTGAACTTTTAAAACACTGTCATACTTGGAGTTATTGTGATAGTACTTGTATCAGAGTAATAGGGCCATTTTTAGCAAAAAAAGGTAATGAAGCTCTTGCTAAAAGAACTATAGATGATTGGGCTTCCACTGATAATATATGGATTAGAAGGGCTTCAATGGTTATTCTTTTGAAGATTATTATGGTGAAAAAGACTTTTAATGAAAATTATGTATTTAATCACATAAATAAAATGCTGAATTATATTGACCAAAATTACATTGAAAAAGGAATTGGGTGGCTTCTCAAAACATGTAGTAACTATAAGCCAGATATAATTTTTGATTACTTAATGTTTAATAAGGATATACTTTCCCGCTTAATTCTAAGATACGCTAGTGAAAAACTTTCTAAAGATAAAAGAATTGAAGTTTTAAAAAAGTAGAAACTGAATGGCAAAAGGGGGAAATGTTCAAGCTAAATTCACTATGTTATGTAAAGCCCTAAACATAACTCACGGAATTTATAAATAGCATCCCAAAGCTTTTGATATTCCTCTTTTGAATTAATTATGTGTATCCAATTGCTTATCACTTTGGAATCAAAATAATTATTTTTGACCATTTTTTGCTTTTTTTAATTCTTCAATAACGCTTTCAACTTTTTCTCCGCAAAAATGGCAAATTTCTTCATACCAAGTAAAAAAATTACCACACTTTTGACAAGTAAAACGATTCTTTTGATATTCTAACCATTCTGTCAGCTTGTTCTCTTTTAGCAAATTTCGATGTTGCAAAGCGAGTGTAACGTGGGGAAATCTTTCAGAGGGATTCCTTTCGGGAATTTTCTCACATGGATGGTCTTCACATGTAAAACAATAATCTACATCTTTTTCTTTGGCACATGTACGAATTTCACATTCTGCACAATTCGGATACACGTGGTCTGATTTACAGCCGTGACATTCCAAATCCATGCCTTTACTCATCGTTTTCCAAGGTTCTGGAATGGATTCTGGACGGTTTTGCATATACGCTAATCGAATTATGCAACTACCACAATATATTCCACAATATGCATCAAAGATATCTTTCATTTTAGATTCCCTTTTTAATATTTTTTATTCAACATAAAATGCTATCTAATTAAGAGGATTTTACTTATATAATTTTTTAATTTGCATCTTCCTATAGATATGTAAATACAAATACGTCAACTATAATTAATGGGAATATATTTTCGATAAAATATATGGGTTACTTTGCACAGAAGGGAAAGACTATTATTCTTCTAACTAACATGATATTTAAAATTCTATATTTAATATCTAATAGGAATGTCCTTTCTCGCTTAGTTCTAAGATACCCTAGTGAAAAACTTTCTACAGATAAAAGAATTCAAGTTTTAAAAAAGTAGAGTAAGAATGGCAAGAGGGGGATATATTCAAGTTAATGCGCAATGCATAGCTTTTTGAACCCCCGATACCCAGATCTTCAGTTTCACCGTTAATTAAATAACTCTGGTGCGTTCCCGGGCTACGCCATCTTGCCATGGACAGTTAGTAAGACGTCTATCCTCCTTGAAAATAAAAAATATTAACTTAAAAAAATAAAGAATGTCATATAAATTTTTTTAATATAAATCTCTAAAAAGATTAATTGAAGCTCTATATGTTTTTTCTTCTTGGATCACTTTGAATGAATTCCTTGAAGTCATTATTATCATTATCGATAAACTCCCAAAATTCATCATAAATCTCCTTGAGATTAATCATTTTCTTTTTGGTGCAATCAGTTTGATTTTCCATCCCTCTTATTCTTTTTGATGATTCAATTATCTCTTCAGTAATAAATAAATTATTCTTCTTTTTTAGTTTATTATTAGTATTTTTTGGGTTATATTCAACAAAATTCTCTTCTAATATAAGATTATCAAATAAATTACTATCATTAGTAGATTTTTTCTTTTTTTTGATTAAATCGGAAGCAAATTCAAAATCAACTTTTTGATATCCCCGCACAATAAAATTTTTATCAACAAATGCTTGAAAGTGATGCTTACAGACTAAATTTTTAGGAATCGAAATTGTTGTTAACTGTCTTGATTGATTTATAACTGATTTAGGAAATTTCAACTCTTTTTGTGATTTACATACAGGACAGATAACTTTTAATGATAAATATTCATTTAATTCGCAGATTTGAGATTGAACATTTTGATTTATTATTGCCACTCTTAATAGTTTAAAATTAGAAATTTAAACTCCTTTGTTTCTAGACTCACAACAATCTGTTAAAAAATATTTAAATTATAGATTAGATGGATCAAATTTCTGATTAATATTATCTTGAGTTAATTCAAAATTAAACTCGAATTTTGGAACAAGTTCAGATTCGAGTGTAAATTTGTGTTTTCCTAAAGTGAATTTTTTCAATCCTTCTTTTTCTAACCTAATTAAAATATTAATACTATCCCCTAAAGCAATTAATCTGCCTGATAACCCTCCTTTTATAATATCATCAATTTTAAAACAATCTCCACCATGATAAATTAAAAAATGCTCCTTAAGTTTATCAATTTCAAACTCTTTGCTTGAGACATCGATGGGTTCATCATCTAAATAAAATTTACCGTAATCTGAAAGCTCAAAATTTTTTAAATCAAAATCTTCTGAATTAAAACCCCCAAATTCTATTGTTTCAGGAATTTCAACAGGCATAATAACGTTTAAAGCCTTAATTAAAACAGCATCTGCATCCCCATCGCCATTAGTATCGACGGTAAATACACACTTTTTAGGTGGGAAAATTTTTTTAATCAATACCTTAAGAGCTGATATATCGTAAGACATAATATTTCAGTTAGAGAATTATCTAGTATTCATACTCTTTGATTTTATAATTGTTATTCAATTAAAAAGTTTAGATTATAAATTTAAGGAATAATAATTATTTTGACACATTTCCTTTCTTTCATCAATCTAAAACCTGTTGATAATAATTCTCCTAAAGGTATAGTTGCTGTTATCAATTTGTCAACGTCGATAACATTATTAGATATTAATTCAATTGCATCTAAAAAATCCTCAGCATAGCCAATATATGAACCCAGTATTTTTCTTTGATATCTAACAACATCATTTGGTTTGATTTTAGCTTCAGCTCGAAAATCTTGACCGAAACAGATAAGCCTAGCTCCAGGAGCCCAGATTTTCTGCGCCATTTCGAAAGTATCGGCTATACCTACAGCATCAATGATAACATCTGCTCCTTCTCCACTAGTGATTTTTTTAATTTCCTTCTCTATATCTTGGGTATTAGGGTTAATTGAATAATCTGCTCCAAGTTCATCAGCCTTATTTCTTCGCCATTCATCAATTTCAATACATATTAGTTTTTTAATAGGATGTTTTCTTATGACTGATTCTATAATTAAACCCATAGGTCCAGCACCAATAATAACAACATTATCAGATTCTCTAACATCGGCTATATTGTGACAGTGAACAGCACAAGATAACGGTTCTATTAAAGATGCTGAAGTTAGATTTATATATTTAGGAAGTTTAAAAACAGCATTTCTTGGTATGACACAATATTTTGCAAAACCACCATTTTGAAAAATTCCAAATGTTGTACCTAATGCCATATATTCGCATAAACTTGATAAACCTCTTCTGCAATTAATACAATAGCCACATTTTTCGTTTGGATCAATTACTACATTATCACCAATTTCTAAATCTTTAACATCCTTGCCTAATTCTTTAATTATTCCCACAAATTCATGCCCTAAGATAGTATCATCATTTGCAGGATGTCCACCATCAATAATCTTTAAATCGGTGCCGCATATACCACATGCTTTCACTTCGATAAGAATTTGATCACTTTTAGTAATTTGAGGGACTTCAACTTCTTCTAATATTACTTCACCTCCACCATTTTTATCTTTATGAAACACAGCTGCCAACATTCTATCCATTTAATTGACCCCTTTGTTTAAATTAACTTATTTTTATTATTTTGTAAAACTATAAATTGAATTAATTTTTCAATTTTGGAAAGTTTTTTAAATTGGAATAACAAATAGTAAATCACATTTATTTTTAATTTTTAAAAACAAAAAAACGATCTGTTTTTTAAAAAAAGATGATTGTATGAATGACGAAGAACCTCGAAAAATGTCTTTAGGTATGAGATTAGCTTTTGCGTGCGGAGAAGTTGGAGATAATGTTGCTCTTAATACTTTTTCGTTTTTGGTTTTTACTTTTTACTTCACTATAGTTAGAATCCCTGCCCCAATAATGACTTTTGGCTTTATTCTTTGGGCTCTGTGGAATGCAATTAATGACCCTTTAATTGGATATCTCTCTGACAGAACTAAGAGCAGGTGGGGACGTAGGATTCCTTGGATGGTTGGTGCTACTATACCTCTTGGAGTTCTAATGATCCTATTATTTACACCACCCGGTACTTATCTTGTAAATCAATCGGTATTCAT
>JBHLJZ010000082.1:0-17688 GCA_048887165.1 Candidatus Hodarchaeota archaeon
TACTGCCCCCATTTTCATAGGACCTCTCCAAATTACTGGTTCATCAGGATTTAAAGTTAAAAAAGCCATACTCATAACTTTGAGATTAAGGGGTCCATTAACAGGATAAAATTTCTTTGCTTCTGGATCAACTTGAGGTCTTACTTCAGGATTAACTCCTAACATTTTTACAACATTAGGTCCAGTAATGTCTACATCTAATAACCCTACTCTTAATCCAACACTTACTAAACTTATGGCAAGATTCACTGCCACAGTTGTTTTACCTACTCCTCCTTTTCCTGAGATTATTACAATTTTATGCTTTATTTTTTCCATATTCTTGTGAATGTTTTCAATACGTTCATCTAAAGCTTCTTTTCTGCCTTCCTCAACTGTCTGCTTTAAATCAATATCTGGAATTTCATTATTAACCATTATTTCTTTCATCTATTCATTGTTTTCTTTATTATATACCATGAAATTTAATATAATCCTTTAATTTGTTGTTAATAATTTGAAAAAATAAACGAAATTTAAGTTATATTATCAAATATTTCAAACGAAAAATATTATAAAAAATTTATGAATAAATATTCGAAATGAGAAATCTGGTTCAATGATAAAGAAACAACTTAAAACCTTGTATTCATATACTCTTAAGTTTTCATTTAATCCTTACTTGAAGATTTATATATATCAATAGCTAATCTTCGAAATGCATTATCAATACCTAGATCTTCTTTTGCACTAGTCTCAAAATATTCTTTAACACCTAGATTCTCCTTTAAAAGTAAAATATCTTGAAGATCTATTGTTCTATTCTCCTCATCTATCAAATCCAACTTATTACCAACTAATATACTTGCTGCTTTATTTCCTATCACGTTTTCAATCTCTACTTTCCAGTTTAATAAATTGTTAAAGGTAACCAATCTAGTTAAATCAAATGTATAAATAATTCCACTAGCGCCTGCATAAAAAGAAGGACGAACAACAGCAAATTGTTCTTGTCCTCCAAGATCCCAGATTTGTAATCTTATACTCGCATCGAATTCCTTCAAAATCAGCTCCTTTAGAAAGAAGTTAGTCCCTATCGTCATTAGTGTATCTTCTTTAAACTTCTTATCTACATACTGATGTAAAATAGTAGTTTTACCTACAGCTCCATCTCCTACAATGCAAACCTTATATATTCTATAGTTTAATGCAACCATACATCCTAAAGGTGGTTCTTGTTAATAATTATATAATTTTAAAACTGACCCCATTCTCGTAATGATAGTAATTCTTTATTATTATAGTAATTTATTTAAAATTTTACCTATTAATTTAGAATTCATTTTGAGAAACAAAAGATTTTAAATTTTATTCTATTATCATTAAATTTTTATAGTAGAAAGTGTTTAATTATATAATAATATATTTTGAATGATTATTCAAATCGATCTTAAGAGCAATACGATCATGAATAGAATTGTGGGATTACCATCCAATAGTCCTGACTTAACAAGCAATATTTCTGAGCATTTTGGTCATAGTAATTATTATATTGGTATAGAAATCGATGCTAACAATAATTTCAAAAAAGTTTTTTCTTTAGAAAATCATGGTCATAGTGGTTGTATGGAGCCAGTGATTAATATGGTAGAAAGGAAGGTAACTGATATGGTTATATGTGGTATAGGAGGTAGACCTTATATGGGATTTATTCAATATAATATAAAACTCTACAAGGGAATTAATGGCACTATAAAAGAAAATATTGAACTTTTCTTACAAAGAAAATTAGAACCGCTGAAGGGACCAATATGTAAAGATCATAAATCAAATTAAAAGCTATATTTAAAATATAAAGGTGAGAAAAAATATGAAAATAGCTATAAGTTCAGATTCAGGTAATGTTAGTCCACATTTTGGTAGAGCTCCTACTTATACCTTCATAACAATAGAGAGTAATAAAGTAGTCAAGAAAGAGGAGTTTCCAAATCCAGGACATACAGTTGGGAGTATTCCTGATTTTGTAAACAAGAATGGTGCTGATTATATAATATCTGGCGGAATGGGACATAGAGCAATAAACTTTTTTAATCAATATGGAATTGAAGTTATAACGGGTGTTCAAGGAAGTATTGATGACTTAGTTAAAAGAATTCTAAGTGGGGAAATTAAAAATTTAGGCGGAGAGAGCCTCTGTAAGCCAAGTGGTGGGAAAGGTTATGGTGTAGAGAAAATACATACTAAAGCAGATGATGAATATAAACACCATCACCATATGTAAAATAAATTTTATTCAAAATTTTAAAATTAAATAATTAATGAGGTAAAAAGATAAAATGGTTATAGTTGCAGTTCCTTCGAGTGGATCAGGAGGATTAAATGAATTAATGTTTTCTCGTTTTGGAAGATGCCCAAGTTTTACTTTTATAACAGTTGAAAATGATGAAATTAGGGAAGTTAAAACTTTTCCAAATCCTGCTTCTGATACTATGGGTGGTGCAGGAATTCAAGCGGCTCAAATAATAGCCAATAATGAAGCAGAAGAATTGATTGTAGGATTATTAGGCCCAAATGCGGCTCAATCATTAAATATTTTAAATATAAAAATTTATCAGGCACCTGATAAGGAATTAACAATAAAGGAAGCAATTAATTTATATTTGAAAGGCAAATTACAGATTATTACATCAGCCAACGTTGGCGCACATCAAGTTAGGGGAGGAGGTAAAGGGCTTGGTTTTAGTGCCAGAAGAGACATGGGAGGATCTCCTAAAAGTTAGTTGTTTTGAAGAAAAGAAGTTTAAAAAAACTTTGCAAGGTAAAATTGAAGTCGAAAAAGCCAAAAATTATTTGTGTTACTGGAGGAAAAGGAGGCACTGGTAAAACTTTAGTCGCAGTTAATTTAGCAATACTGTTTAAAAATAATGGATATAAAACCTTACTAATCGATGGAGATAGTGAGAATCCAAATACTTATTTGTTGATGGGGAGTAAGTTAAAAAACAAAACAGATATTCCATTTTTTAAACCTAAAATTTCTGAAAAGATCTGTACAAAATGCGGTATATGTGCTCAGAATTGTGTTCCACATGCACTCTTACATGTTAATGACTTAGTACCAATACCGATACTAGCTGTTTGTTCAGGTTGTAAATTATGTTATAAAATATGTCCGGTAGATGCAATCGAACCTGACTACAAAGTAATTGGTTGGTATTATACCTCAAGAGCTTATGGTGTTGATCTTTTAATTGGAGAGTTAAAACCAGGTGAAGCTCGCTCTGCAATAATTATCGAAGCACTTGTAGAAAAATTAGAAAAAATTATTTTTAAAAATCCAGATAAATATGATATTGTTATTTTAGATACCGCTCCAGGTGCCCATTGTGATGTAGAATTATTAATTGACATGGCAGATATCGTAATACCTGTTACTGAACCTACTCAATTTGGAAAGTTGGATTTATTAAGAATAATAGAATTAATCGAACTCCTAAACAAAGATTATAAGGCTATTGTAAATAGAAGTTCATTACTGGGTTTTAAAGATCAATTTATGAAACAATTAATTGATATTGGGGTTCAATTACTTGGAGACATTCCATTAGATAATGATATTGTTAATTCTTATTGTCAAGGAATACCGTTAATGGATGGTGATAGTAATTTCGATAAGCATGGGGAGGGTTACCAAGCATTTAATAACACTTTTGAAAATATAATAGAATGGATTAGTAAAATGAATGAGTGATGCAGATTTGGAAAGAAAAATTGTGGGAATAGTTTCAGGAAAAGGAGGTGTTGGAAAAACATCCTTAACCGCTTCTCTGGCTAGTTTAGCTTATAAAGATTCAGAAGTTAATCCAATTGTTTTGGATGTAGATGTTGATGCTCCAAATTTGGCATTAATTCTTCCTGCAAATTTTATGGATGAGAAAAATATTAAGCCCGTTTATACTACACTCAAAGCTTCATTTATCGAGCAAAAATGTACACATTGCAAAAAATGTTATACTAATCATTTTTGTGAATTTAACGCATTAGATTGGAACAAAGAAAAATCGATTCCCATAATAGATTTTTTATTATGTGAGGGTTGCAGTGCTTGTAAAGTTTTATGTCCTGAACATGCTTTTGAAATTGAACCTGTTAAGAGCGGAGAAGTTATTTCTTATAATACAAAAGACGGTTTTCCTTTAATTTATGGAAAAACTAGATTAGGGAGTACAACTTCTGGTAAATTGGTTTCAGATGTTAAAGAACATATGAAGAGTATTGAAAAGTTTTCAGAAAGTAATCTTATTCTGATCGATGGTCCACCTGGTATAGGTTGTCCCGTCATCGCCACCATTACTGGTTTAGATTATGTAGTCACGATAACAGAACCAACTCCTTCTGGCTTGCATGATTTAATAAGAGTAATAGAACTTATTAACCAGTTTAATATTCGCTTTGGAATTATTATTAATAAAGCGGATTTAAAGAGTTCTTTTCAAAAGGATTTTGAAAAATTCATTAAAAAAACAAAATATCCCATATTAGGGCGTATTAATTTTGATCTTTCTATTCCTAAAGCTATGTCTTATGCCGAACCTGTTGTAAATTATGCTCCAAATTCAGAAGCATCTATTTCAATCAAAGAAATCTATAGTAATTTAAAAAAATTGTTATGGGATAGTAATTAAACTATTCTCTAATATCTGTTTTAAGTAATCTCATATCAAAATTTATATTCAATAATCTAAAGAAATTAATAAGTTTCAAATATTATTATTCAAGAGATATAGAAAGGATTTCTAAGTTAGGTGAAATTTATTCCAGTACAAAATTTTATGGAACTTTATAAATATTTGCCCAAAACAAACTGTAAGGAATGTGGAAAACCCACATGCATGGCATTTGCTTTAGATCTACTTCAAGGGAAAGTTAGAGTCGATGATTGTCCTCCATTATTAAAACCAAAGTATAAAAAACAATATGAGACCTTAAAAGAACTTCTTGGTTCAGAAGAGGGGCAACAAAAGGAATTGAGAATTAATGTAGACGAAGAACTATGTGATGGTTGTGGGATCTGTGTTACCATATGCCCTGTAAATGCTAGATATTGTCCCCCTACTCTCAGTGGGAAAGCTCCCGATTATCCTCCTGAAAAACACCAACTTTTTCAAGTTAAAAAAGGTAAATGCGAGTTGTTAAATCTTGTTCATTGCAGAAGAATAGAAGCTGAAGGAAGAGAAAGAGAATGCCGTGTTTGTGAAACTTACTGTCCTCGAGAAGCAATTAAAATTGAGTATGTATAAAAGTAAACTATGTGATAAATATGGAACGAGTTACTTGCTCTGGTTGTTCATTACTATGTGATGATATAATTGTAAGGAGTGATGGAATTTTCATAGATGAAGTTATAGGTGCTTGCTTGAAAGGAAAGGAACGTTTTGATCAAGTAACTGCTAAAAATCGGATATTAGCACCTATGATTAGAGAAAACGGAGAGTTGAAAAAAGTATCCTGGGAAAAAGCTTTAGAAAAAACAGTAAATATTATTAAAAGCTCAGAAAAACCATTGTTATACGGTTTTTCTAATGCTAGTTGTGAAGCTCAATTAAAAGGTATTGAATTCGCAAGAGAGATAAGCGGATTTATTGATTCTAATGCATCGATCTGCCAAGGTAAGGTATTAAATGCATCAAAAGAAACTGGAATTACATTAACTACTATTACCGAAATAATTAATAAAGCAGATTTACTTATTCTTTGGGGAGCTAATCCTGCAGAGTCTATCCCCCGGCTCTTAAATAAAACATTGTTTTCAAGAGGTAAATTCCGGATGACGGGACGTGAAATTAAAACTTTAATAATCATTGATCCCGTGAAAACAGCCTCGTTTAGAGTAATGGGTGTACGAGATGTTGCATTACAAATTGAGGCTAATAAAGATTTAGACTTAATTCGGGCACTTAAAGAAGAATGCTGTGCTATTGATAGTATTCCCACAAATGGTGTTGCTGGTATTGATAAAGACGACCTTAAAAGGCTTTTATTACATTTAACAGAAGCAGAATATGGTGTTATTTTTTTTGGACAGGGAGTGTTGAAAAATCAACCAGATGCTAATGTTATTAAAGAACTGTTAGAATTATTAGAAATGATCAACTTGAAACAAAAGAAAGGGAGAATCGCTGCTATACTTTTAGGAGGGCATTTTAATATGAATGGTTTTGACCATATAGCTTTAGCTTATACTGGTCAGAATCAGGGAATCGAATTTTCGAATGGAAATTTAATTAAAAGTCAAGAAACCATAATTACTAAAATTGAAAAAGAAGAATTTGATTGTTCTATTATTGTGGGTACTGATCCAATTTCACACCTGCCATCGCGGTTAAGTTCTATCCTAGCCCAAAAACCTATAATACTTATTGATAACCGCAAATCAGCAACTTATAATGTTGCCAATATTGTATTACCAACAGCCATAACGGGTATTGAAAGTGAGGGTTTAGTATTTAGGTTAGATCATGTACCAATCCAACTAAAAAAGATTATAAATCCACCAAGTAATATTATCTCAGATACTCTATTATTAAGTAAACTTATTAACATATTAAAAGGAGAAGGTGATTAATAAGTGGATTATATATTAAATGTAGTACGAATGGTCGATTATGATCAAGCTAAAGAATTTACCTTTGGAGATGAGACTTCTTTAGAACAGAATTTAGCAATATCGTTTTTAAATCCAGAAGATTATAAGAGAATAAATTTAAAAACTAATATTAACCTAAAAATCTTTAACGAGAATGGAGAAATTATCGTTAAAGTGGAAAAGAAGGAAGAAATACCTCGTGGAATGATTCAAATGCCAGTTTCTATATGGTCAAACCAATTAACAACTGTTAAAGATGGTGAGATTATCTATAAAAACATTAGAGTAAATATAGAAACAAGTACAAATCCAATTTCAAGATTTCATGATCTTATAAAAAAAATTAAGGGGAGTTACTAAAATGAGCAAATTAATTATTAAAAATGGAATCGTTTTTGATCCATTTAATAGTATAGAAGGTGAAACAAAAGATATTTTAATTGAAGAAGGGAAGGTTGTTGAAAAATTTTCTAATGAAACAAATGTAAAAGAAATTGATGCTAACAATAAAACTGTGATTCCATCAGCAATTGATATTCATTCTCATATAGCTTCTCAACAATTAGCTTGGATTAGATTATTAGGAACTAAAAATGTAAAATTTCAGCAAATATGGAAAGGACTAACTTATGAAAATATTGCAAAAACCTATATTTCGAGTGGTTTTACTTTTGTAGTTGAGGCTAACGTATTTCCCTCATTAATAAAACAAACAATTTTTGATTTAAAGCAAATCCCTGTTTTAGATAAGGCTATCTTATTGAATTTGAGTAATTATTGGCCTTTGGAATTAGAATTCCAAAGAGGAATGGAAGAAGAAGCAACAATTTTCCTTTCAGATCTTTTAGATAAGACTAAGGGATTTGGTTTTAAAGTTTATAATCCCTTTGAAGCAGAAAATTGGAATTATCAAAAAATACGAGAAAATCTTTCTCAAAAAGGTAGATTGTATAATTTTAATCCTATAGATATTTATGAAAAATTTATTCGATATAATGAGAGATTAAGATTACCACATTCTATACATGCCCATATAGAAGGTTATGAAAATATAGAAGGCAAAGAAAATTTAAATATGGTATTAGAAAAGATTCAATCTCTTGAATTGAGCTCACTTCCATTAAATGGTTCTAAATTTGACAGAAGTCAAATATTTCATCTAGCACATGCTTCATCTTACAATGTTGATGGAGATAATAACAATATTGTAAGTTTATTAAATGGTAATGAAAAGCTTGATTTAGACCTAGGATTCTGTGGATTTAATGAAATTAATCCGTTGATTACAAATGACAGACGACTAATTCATTCAATACAAAATAATGGAAATAACTATAAGTTAATTAGATCTGCTGTAGAGTTTGAGGGTGATACATTTGCTACATTTCGGACTTTTAATAAAAAGAATAAAGCACATTGTAATATGTGGGCTAATGCTTTGGATTTAAGCCTCAATATAAAAAACATCTGGCAACTACAATTCTCACTTAACTTTCCTAATTATGCCATGGTCAATGATATTCCCGAAATTATAACTTGGTTAATAAGTAAAGAAGCAAGGGAAAACTTCATGAAAGAATTGAATCAAGAATCATTAAAAAATCATAATCTAAAAAATACTAATAAAGAACTAAACTTTAATGATATAGTTATATTGACTCGGTCAAGTCCCGCGAAATCTTTGGGTATTGGATATTATAAAGGCAATTTAGGCAATGGCTCTGACGGGGATTTGAATATATTGAATATAAATGTTAATAACATTAACTTAAGTAAGGACTACCAAAAATTAGCTAGTTCATTGAGAAGTATTGAATTTGTTATAAAAGAAGGTGAAATAATTAAAAAAAGAGACAATTATGATTTGAAAAATTATGGGAAACTTTTCTGGTCTAAGGGACGAACTAAAATTGAAAGAAAGCCTTCCATATTAAATAAAAAAGAAGATTTTTTTCAGAAATATTACTCAATATTTTACAATACAATGAAATATGAATTACCAATAAATTTTCTGAGAGAAATAAAATAAACTAATACTATATGGGTATTATTAAACATTTTTCTTTCTAAATTCAAACATTAGTGTTTATAAGAAGGTTTAATTGAAGAAAAAAAGAAAAAAAAGATTTTTATTTTTTATACAAATTACCCTATTACATGATAATGTAAGGATGAATGTACATAATATCTTGGTGAGATGATATATGCTAGCGGTCTTCTTTTTATGTATTTTTCTAAATCTTTTTCTAAGAACGAATACATGAATAAATGAACAGTGGGGATTATTAAATGCTGCCATCTTGAAAGTTCATCTTTGGAAAGATCGTTTTCTATTGTTAAGATCTGAGGATTCATAGATAATAAAAGCGCATATTCGATTAACTCTGGTATAAATTTTGCACTTTGAGCTTTAAGTATATTCGATTCTGCTCTTAGAAGAATCATCCAAGTCTCTTCAGGATCCCAAGGGAATAAAGTCGCTATGCTCGAATAAAATTTGGCAACTTCAGGAATATCCTTCATAAAATTATGAAAGTAGCTATAACTCATAACATTGGGTGATAATGCTAGTATCATTAAACTATACATAACTTCTTCATCATAACGCGGATCTCCTAATTTCTTATAATGTTCAGTTTTTATAAGGGTGCTTAGATCTTCAAGATATTTCTCTCCTTCATAGATCCCAGTGGTTTGATATGAATCCCAAGCAGAAAATATCTTTCCCAGAAGGGAAATAATTTTTTTATTAACTCCTGATGGCCATAAACCCTGAGCAAAAAATTTATTTTCGATTTCTTTGGAAGGATTATTACTACGATATGCGTACTTCATTTCACTCTCGATTGTTTTAACTTGACGATTTGTTCGAGGAATTATAATTTTAGGCTCTTTCAAAATGTTTAAGGAAAGTTTCATCATTCTTTTTTCTGAGTTTTTGTAATCATAGTCACTATTAGTTATGGCATTAAATGCATTTTTTAGATGTTCATTATTCGAATTAATTAAGTAGACCGCCCATATTGCCGAAAATACACTTCCCATCATCATTCTTTCTACTTTACTAATTAAATTGGTAAATTCGTTATCAAGCCTTCTCAGAACATCCCTTAATTCTTTCAAGTCTCGTGAGTAATATCTTTTCCGAGCTTTTATTTCATCAATCATAGTTTCGCCGAAAGGAGTTAAAAACACTTTTATTCCATTAACTTTAACTGCTTGTTCTAAAGTTTTTTTAGTATCATTGAGATTCAATAGTTCATTTTTTATTTTGATTATATCGGATTCTTTAGTTCTAATTAAGTTTTTTAATTCAGTCATTTCTCTTCTTAAAGTATTACCAATTCCTATTTTTAAGTGGCTAAAAAATCTAGAAATAAATCCTAAATCTTCAAATTCTCCTTGAATTGAAATTAATTCCTTTGAAAAATCACGTAGATCCGCACTTAGAGTATTAAATTGATCTTTAAGAGATTCAAGTTCAGCTTCAAGATTTCTATCTTGTGTTGTTCCTTTATACTCGGAAATCAGAGCATTGTTAATTAAATCAGTAATTTCTTCATAAGAAGTTAAAATTTCCTGCCTATTTCTTATTGATTCCAATATTTCTAAAGCTCTTTCACAATTCATGTAGATTTCACCTTTTCTATAATTGGTATTTCTAAAATTGGTAATGAAGGCTCTTCAAGAATTACAATAAGGTTGTTATTCTGATTTTTTGCATAAGCAAATACATCATTATCCAATGCAAGTTGAATAAGAAGGGCTAATTCTTCTCTTTGTTTTGACCAAGAAGGCTGAATCCCATTTTTTTTATGTCGGTAAGAATCTATTTGAAATAAAGCATAAAGGAATTCAAAAATTAATTTTTGCCATTCTTTTTTCTGAATTTCAGTAAATTTACTTAATGGTACTTTTTTCCAAATTAATCCTTCTATATCAGCAAAATGAATAGTTCCATCCGGAGCTACAACACAATCTTTATCTAGCCATACATCTTGATAAACTATTCCAGTCACTTCTCCATTGTCTATAATAGCTGATCTTAAATATAAAGAAAGTAGTGCAATTCCACTTTTTATGAAATTTAACTCAAATTCTTCAAATTTTTTGGAATCATTAATTCCAAAAAGAGAAAAAAGTGAAGTAGGGTTCGATATTGTGTGATTGGATTCAAAATATAGTCTTACATTAGATGGTATTAACCTTAATACTTGATAGAAATGATCTTTATATGTTCGAAACCAAAAAAAATTTCGAGCCACTTTTTCAATTTCCTTTGGTAATTGTACAACAGCAATAGCTGGACAAATATGAGCCCCATTTATAGAATCAAAATTCGCTAATTTTGAGAATTTTAATTCATCAAATCCATTTATATATCCTTGTGCTCCATAAGGACTTTCTCCCATCCATGATTCTGCCATAATAAAACCTAGTCCCGTAGATAATTTTTCTACTTTGCGAATTAAAGAAGGATCTCTACAAGCCCTTTTTATAGCTAATGAGTCAAGCTCTCTTCCGAAAAACATATCTTCATAAGCTCCACAACCTTTAACAGATAAATAAAATTTCTTACCATCGATCTCAATATTAAATTTTGGGATAATTGCATTTCTATTTTCATCCCTAATTGCCAAATGTTTTTTATTGTTGAATTCATGAAATTGTGCTGTTGCTGGGCCGAGATATGTTTTAATCCATTTCTTAAGGGATTTAAATTGAGGATTGATTTCAATATTCTCCGAATCAGTCTCATATAACTCTATATTAGTTGAACCCAGTAAGTGATTCTCATATTTATTTGAATCTAATATATTCACTAGTTTCATTAAAATCTCCTCACTCGTACTTTTGGCATTCTTTTTCCAAGTAAATTAATATCTCCGATAATTTGAGCATCGAACTCATTATAGATCTTTTTTGCTGGACCATTCCATTCTGCTATCTCAGTTATAGCTTTATCACATCCCATTTCTTTAAGGGCAGAAAGACGAGCTTTTACAAGAGTACTTCCAATTCCTTGATTTCTGAATGCGGGATGAACATATAATCCATATAACCAGCCAGTATTTTTTCCAGGTGTTGCAAAACCCATACCAATAATTATATCGCTTAAAAGAATCTGTGGTTTAGGGTATCTACGTTTATGTATATCGGACATAATATCCCGAGTCCAATTTTCTCGAGGTGATGCCGTTGCAATTAATGCTATATCATTCTCTACTGCTTTTAGTACCCATTTAGCATATTTTTTTTTCGCTTTTCCGTAATCCTCGTAAGCAATCATCCTGATTAATTCAGGAAGATCTTGATTAGTTACAGGCTTAATTAAAGAAGCATCATAGTTCAAATCAATATATTGGAGATTTTCAATTTGAAAAACATCATATTTTTCAATTAACTTAAATCCACTAACTCTATTTATTTCAGTAAAAGCATACTTTACTTTTGCATATTGAATCATAACTTCTGCGTAGGTACCATAAAAAGTACCAACTTTACCATTTCGCTCAATAAATCCTATACCTTTAATCTCTTCTTGTGTATGAGCCGTGACTATCAATTTTCCATAAGATCTACCTCTCACTAAAAATGTTGGAATAAGAACTGAATAAGCAGACTTTATGTTAAATTCAAGATTTCTCGGAAGTTTTTTTTCGATTATGATTGTCTCTGATGGAGGTGTTTTAGCTAAAATAATTGGCTTCCATCTATAATGCTCATAAACTACGTAGAAAAGTACCAGAAAAAATAGAATATGGAACCAATATGCCATAAAATAAATTGCAAAGTTAAATGGTCTGAGATAACTGGCTGATGTAATAAAAACATAAGAGGAAATTAGAAATTCAGAATAATACCCAGTTTCGAAATCATATCCCACATCATGTTCATTATAAATTTCCCCTATTAAATGCCCTTTTTGTGTAAAATAATTGTCGACTGTATAAGTCGCATCGAATTCACCATAAATATCATCTCTGAAATATTCACCACTATCATGCAGTTTAATTCCAGTGAAAGGCATTAAGTGACCAACCCAAATTATACCAGAGCCTAGTTTAATATAGCTACTATTAAGCAAAGAATATTGAGATGCAGATAAACCTTGAGGGATATGAAACCAAACATTCATACCAGAAGTATCATAATCTTGGTCGGTTCCAGATAAATAGCTGCCATCAGTTAAAGAATATGAAAATGTATAAGTCTCATAGCTACCATAACTTTCTTCAACGTAACCAAATAATCTACTAATAAATTTCCAATCAACTTCAGCGTTTACAGTAGCGACATTTCCACTAAAATCTACTGTGTAATGACCATTAGATTTGAAAAATTCTTTATATCCTTCATACCATCCATCAATACCTCTAAGATTCCAATTATAAACATAATTGAATTCAATGTCATGACTTGAAAACGAGACTCCTAAATATGGTATACCGAATAGTTGAATACTAACTGGAATTATAACAAAGAATATTATTAAAACTGTTCTTTTTCGCATTTGTTCTTTCAACTCCTAATAAATTTGGATCTCCTTACCTTAAGAATATACGTAATGATTTACCTATTTAAAATTATCTGAAGGTAATCTATATAATAAAGTGTTATATAAAAGATTTACACCCCTATTAATCAATTAATAAAAGAATAAAGGAAAAAAAATTCAACTGTTAATATTGACGAAATTGTAGATAAATAAGATAAAGGATTAAATAATAAAGCCTGCAAAATAAAATTAGGCTTTTATAAATTGATAGCACAGATAGGAGATTTTTTTGATTGAAAAATTAAAAATTTTTGAAGATTTTGAAAATTGCGCACCTTGGGTAGAGCCAGCAAGGCTCTGGTTAAAACATTACCCGAATAAAATACCGAAATATATTAAATATGATCCGATAACTGTTCATGATTTAATTAGATTAGCTGCGGAAATGTATCCTACTACTGTTTCTATGTATTATGTTCCTGATGAAAGGAAATATACCTATCGAGAAACCTTGATAAATGCTAATAAAATATCAAATGCTCTAATCCAAAAACTGAATATAAAGAAGGGGGATTCAGTTGCTATAATGACTGAAAATGTACCTGAATTTATTTTTTCGATTATTGGAATAATGCAAACGGGAGCATCGGTTACTCCTATAAATCCTCTTCTAAATGAAACTGATGTAGCACACATTATTAAAGATTCTGGAATTATCAATACTATTTTTATTCATAGTAAAAATTATAGAACAATTAAAAAAGCTATGAAAAATGTAAATATTGATAATATTATATTAATAGGTAGTTCTGAAGCTAAAGAAGATACTATTACGATTCAAGATTTTATGAATGAATCCTCTTCTTTATCTCCTCCGAAAATTACAATTGATCCTTTAAATGATACAGCAACATTGCTTTATACGGGGGGAACTACAGGTTTACCTAAAGGAGTTATGCTTAGCCATGAAAACATTGTATCAGATGTATTAAATATTCTATATATGAATAAAGATCGTTACGGCGAAGGTTTAGGGAGAGAAGCTACGCTTGCGGTATTACCATTATGTCATACTTTTGGATTCACGGTTGCTATGGTTTCTTTAATTGTAGGTTCAATGATGATAATGATGGGAGATTTTAATCCAAATAAAGTCATGAAACTTATTCAAGATTATAAGATAAAATTATTTACGGGAGTTCCAGTCATGTTTCAAATGTTAGTTACTCATCCTGACTTTAACAAGTATGATTTATCATCTTTAGAAAGTTCAATATCAGGATCAGCAGCTTTATCTCCTGAAATTGCTCAGAAATGGGCTCAAGGGACTAATAATATAAAAGTAGCTCAAGGTTTTGGGTTAACTGAAGCATCACCCGTTACACATATGCAAACAAGATGGCTTCCAGAAATCAAACCAGATAGTGTTGGAATCCCTCTTCTAAATACTGATGCAAAAATTATCGATCCTGAAACCTTTAAAGAATTAAATCCTGGAGAAGTAGGGGAATTATTAATTAGAGGGCCCCAAGTCATGAAGGGTTATTGGAATAATTCAGAAGCTACAAAAAAGGTAATTACTGAAGAGGGTTGGTTAAGGACCGGAGATCTTGCAAGGATAGACGAGGACGGCTATTTCTATATTGAAGGACGTATGAAGGATATAATAAAATACAAAGGATATAAGGTAATGCCTAAAGAAGTGGAAGAAAAATTAGAAAAGCATCCCGCTATATCTTCTGCAGGAGTAGTAGGAATCCCTGATCCGGACATAGGGGAAACTATTAAAGCGTTTATAGTACTTGAAAAAGAGTATATTGGGAAAATTAATGAACAAGATATTATAGAGTGGGCAAAAGAGAATATGGCAGGCTACAAATATCCTCGCCAAATACAATTTATCCAAGTTCTTCCAAGAACTGCTATTGGAAAAATTCATCGATTAGCATTAAAGAAAAAATAACATTTTCAAAGTTAGTAATTCAATCCTTTGAGCATCTGAACGGTGGTATACATATTCTTACCGCCCTTTCTAAGATAATCCATTGCTTCTTCTATTCCTTCTATAGTTAAATTGAACATTGGAATTATACTAGAGATGATCTTCCTTGTCCAAGGAGCCCACTCTGTCCTAATTAATTCTGGATTTAACCAGATTGTATTATTTTTAAAGTGATTAGCAAGTTCTCTGATGTAATAAATACCTGGCATTTCATTTCGATGATAATAATAAATGGAGCCATATCGTTCAGTGAGCTCCCACGAGGCCATAGCAGCATCTCCTACGATGACACACTTATACTTATTGTCATACTTTTTCAGAAATTCATCAAATTCTATAGCTTCATCTGGATTCCTTTGAGCGTTAAAATACAATTTTTCATAGATACAATTATGAAAATAGTAATACTTGAAATCTTTCCAATGTGACATATTATTTGCCGCAGAAAATAGAAGGTTTACCAAATGAGCATATGGAGTCATGCTACCTCCCACATCCATTAAAAGAATCAGTTTAACATTATTTTTTCTTCTTTTTTCAAAGACAATTTCGATATCTCCCCCATTTTTTGCGGTTTTATCAATTGTCTTATCTATATTTAACTCATCTAATTTGCCGATCTCTTCCAATTTTCTTAATCGCTTCAAAGCTACTTTAATTTGACGAGTGTCTAAAACCACATCCTTTCTGTAATCTTGGAAAATTCTTTTCTGGGCAATTTGCATGGCCATTCGCATACCTGCAGAGCCACCAATTTTCATTCCCATAGGGTTTTGTCCTGAATGTCCAAATCTAGAATCTCCCTGAGTACCAATCCAATGATCACCAAAATTGTGCTCATCATCTTGTTTTTTAAGTAATTCTTCAAGTTGTTTTTGCATTTCTTCTAAATCGAAATTCTGACTTATAAATTCTTGAAATCCATCTGGTAATTCAGGAGGATTTAGATCTTTTTCCAACCAATCCCAGATTTGTTGTTTAATATCATCGGGAAATTTAAGGGATGCATCTTTGAAAAAATTAGCGAAAGCGATATCAAACACATCAAATTGATGCTCATTTTTGCAGAGAATTGATCTAGAGACATAATAAAAATGAACCATATTATGAATTAAACCCTTATCTAACGCCTCCATAAGCGTCATATATTCTGTAATGGTTATCGGTAACCGCTCCCTTAAATAAAAGAAAAAATCAATAAACATTTACATTTAAATTAAAATTAATTAAAGTTAAATAATTTTTGTTAAACTTACATAATAGCATTTAATAACAAAATTACACCAATGAAATTAGCTTTATGAAGTTTTGCCCCAATATATCCCGATCTTCTTGATCGTGTCCCTTACTACAGATTCCTATAACTGGTAAAATTTTAGCACCAACGGTCATTTTTTATAGATTAAAGTCATTAATTTAAAATATGATTTTTAAAACTTTAATATAGGGAATTATTTCTATTTTTGAAGGTTTTATAAAATATGAAAATTTTAGATGATGAAAAATTTATCAGAAATGTGGAAAGCTTAATTGATCCAAAGGAAGTCAGCCATTTGTATTTCTTCCAAACATTCAAACGGTTGTTACCTCGCTCCCTTTTTAAAAAGCTGTTAAAAAAGACTTCAAAAAAGACGCCCTACATGGGTTTTGTAATTGAACCTTATTGTCTGTTTTTATTCTTTAAGCTTAAAAATATCGAAAAAGCAAAATCATTATTGCCAGAACGCTATGAGTTGAAAAAGACCAGAATTTTTTCTGATGAAGAACCAGAATACTATTTGGGAATGGGGGTTTTCAATACCCGGGCAAGTACTTTTTGGGGTTCTAGGCTAGAATCATATCTCGTTGCAGAAGATAAAGAAACTGGTCATCCATCCTGGATTTTTATCGATATTCTGAGCAATACAATAATTTATCTCCCTTCTTTAGGAGTTACGGATAGAAACTGTAAAAATGCTATATATACGACTAGCTCAAAGGGAGATCTACTACTGGATTTCAAAGAAGACACAACTGACCGACAGATAATCTTAACGGGTAATATTACCAATGGAAAAATGCGCAGCCTTGATCAACCCCTTTGGGTAATAGGAAATACATCTATCGGTCACATTAGAAAATTTTCAGATAAGAATGATGATCCATTTGCCGTAATATTTGATCCCGCCGAAGTTGAAAAAGCTTTAGAAATTCCTATTGAGGATATTCACATAAAGTATAATACACTTTTTCCAGGTTTAGCAGAGCCGGAACTATGCAAGGTGTTATGTTTCCCCTTCGCTCAGCACTATATTGCCGACAGTCCAGGCTGCCGCACCTATATCAAAGATATCAATGACATGATCGAGAATTATAACAAAATTGCAGATATGAAAGAAATAAAAACTTTTTCAACAAGAAGTATAAAGATAATGTTAATAATTGGAATATCTTTATTTATGGTAATCTTTATTTTCCTATTTATTTTATTGTTAATTAATCTATAATGAAGGATTTGAAAACAAAAAAAACAAGGTTTACGTAAATGGACCAAGAAGAATACAGGAATTTTATAAAAAAGAC
>JBHLJZ010000083.1:0-17608 GCA_048887165.1 Candidatus Hodarchaeota archaeon
ATCTCGGGGCTCCCGCTCTCACGGCCCCTATCGATTATCGGCTTGGTGAGCCGTTACCTCGCCAACAACCATAATCGAGCACGATCCTATCCTATAGCGAATAAAAACCATTTTTTTTATCCTTTTGATTGAATAACTTTTCCAAGCCTATTCAACTATGGGATATTATCCTCAGTTTCCCGAGGTTATTTCCCTCTATAGGGTAAGTTGATCATGTGTTACTGAGCGGTTTGCTATGGGAAATTTAGGTATCCCATACAACTTGCATGGCTTACTCTCACCCAAATAGCAGTCGGGTCCGGCAGGATCAACCGGAATTAATTTATATTTGAAGATGGTCGCATTGAATTGATTTTTCCTTCATAAAGGAATTATTTCTTTTCAGGGTTTTTAATTAAACTTTCTTCAGTTATAATTAATCAAACTATAACTACATTTTTTATATCGCATCTATGAATAGACTCTTCATTTAACGGTTAGATACCGTAATCCAAGTTCACACCGGAAAAGATGCGATTTGCCAAGATAATATTAAGGTTTTATTGATTTTAAATTTTTTTATTTTCTCTAGGGCAAGCAACGATGATTTTATAAAATTTCGTAGTTTAAAAACCTATTTTCATAACTATGAATACGATTAAAAAAGGATTGTTAGGATTAAAAATGGATTTAAAAGAAAAAATTGGAATTCATCTAGATCAAATTAAACAATTAAAAGGAGTCGAAAATGCTGTTTTAACTCAAAGAGACGGTAATCCCATTCAATCTGCGGGAGTTTGGTTTTCAAAAGACGAGATTTTTAACGTTAGTTCTGCAACAAGTGCAATATTCAACGTAGGAATTCATTTACACCCAAACGATTTAAAATACATTCTAATAGAAGGTAAAAAAGCAAAAATATTAATAGCACCTTTGAATAGTCCATTACACCACTCTCTGAACAAAATCTTAGAACAACAAGGAATTCTAGACAATAAACATGAATTTTTTATTGCCATCACAGCTCAGCCAAATACAAATTTGGGAGGAATTTTTCTACAAACAGGCGAATGTCTAAAAAAGATAAAAACTACCTTAATTACTTCTGGTGAGTCTTTTAAACCGCCACTTATTCAATTTGATGATCAAAAAATACAAAATATCATTAAAGGATTTAATGTAAAAGATAACGAAGATTTGAATTTGAGAGTATCTTCATTTTCTTTAAGTTTATCTGAACGTATTTCAATAGAATTAAGAAAAGTTTTAAACAATTTCTCTATAGCGATTCCCGATTTGAAATTTGCTTATATAACGATTGAAGGGGGATTTATTGCATCAAAAATTTTAAAGTCTTTGAATTTAGATCATGTTTATTTAGATAATATCTCAGCAATGAGTTATTCTTTATTCCAAACAGCAAATCGATGTGCATGGTTATTAAAAAAAATGAATGCTGAAAGTATTTTATTAGATTGTGAGAATTCATTTCAGTTTATTTATGGTTTGGGAAAGTCGATATTTGGCACTGAAATTGGAAAGTCGAAACAGAAATTAGGATTAATTAGATTAATCCTTCCCCAGTTTTCAAATAGAATTAGTAATCTAATTAAACAAGCTTCTGAAATTCAAGAACATCGAACATTTGATATTAAAACTCTCTTAGGAGAATTAGTGATTAAATAAATAGGTGAATTTATGAATTTCTTTGAGGCTCTTGAGAAACTAAAAAGAACAGAAGCATCATTAATTGTTTTCAGTTTGTTAGATAGAATACCAATCATAGTGTTTGGCAATGATTCACATAATATTGATGCTTTCTTAATTGATGTTTCAGAATTATTACATTTTAGAAAAGAATTCGTTTTTTATACTGATTTCATCTCTTTATCAGAATATCATGACCTCATTCAAAATGAAAGTATAGATTATAATTCTCAAAGAGCCCATATAAGGTGTCCTTGTAATGTTGCTCTCAAAGCATTAAATCATTTTGAGAATTTTGATTCATGGATAATTGGTATTGAAATTCCTAATCAAAAAGATAAATTGAATTATTTCAAAAAAAGTATTAAAAAAAAAATTAAATCTTTTTTAAGTATATCACTACTATCTGACTCGATAGTAGTAGAATTAGAGGGAATAAACTGGAAGCAGCTTGATCTCACACTTGAACAAAATCTTCTACAAAAAATTTCTCAAGACACTGAAAAATCAGTAGCTAAAATGAAGAGAGTTTTATCTGAAAAAATCAAATTGAATGATTTTGATGAAGATTTAATAAAAGCTTTATTAGATTTTGATGTTGAAAAAGAAGAATTAAAGAAAAATATTATTAAGAAAGAAATCCAAAATTTTTATTCTGGGTCAAAAAGGGCATTTTTTATTTTTTCAAGATTAAATCTATTGAATAACATTGAATCAAATACAAAAATGGGAAGTAAAACGCTTTTAGAAACAATTGATTATGTTGATGCACCTATAGAAAGGATTATATCATTTATTAATAAAGAATGGGGAGAAGATTTTAAAAATTTAATAGAAAATGGAAAAAAAGTTAATGCTCTTGATAGTATGCAATCTTTATGGGGGTAGAAAAAAGTATGATTTTTGATTATGAAAATAAGACCTTACAAGTTAAAATAGTATATTATGGTCCTGCAATGTCAGGAAAGACAACATCGATTAAATACCTTTTTTCGTATTTTAACAAACAAGATAAATTGGATTCGATTGATAGTTCAGTTGGTAGGACTTTGTTTTTTGATTTTGGGGTATTGTATTTTAAAGGAACAGAATGGGGTTTAAAATTTTTAATATATTCTGCAACTGGTCAGGATTTTTACGCAAGTACTCGTCCCGCGACTTTAAATGGAGTAGATGGATTAATATTTGTTGTTGATTCTCGGTTTGAATACACAGATCATAATATAAGATCTTGGAATGAACTTAAAACATTATTTGGAAATGAGATATATAACATTCCAATTGTAATATCATTGAATAAGTATGATTTACAGTCTATACAAATGAGAAATGATTCACATTTTTTGAATCAAATTGACTTAGTGGAATATAATAATATCTCTATTAAAAAAACAATTGCTATAAAGGGAGAGGGAATCTTAGACTCATTTAATAGCCTAATATCTTCAATTTTTCCTAAATTAACTGTAAGAATGAGTATAATTAACTAAAAATATTTTTATTCTCTAATTTTCATATACATATTTTTAGAAATTCTTCTTATATAGCCTTGATTATTAAATTGTTTCAATATATTTCTTACTTTGCGAACTTCTTGAGCGTCGATGCCTAGAGCATTCATTATTTGAAAGATTGAAAATTGTTTTGGTAATTCATCCTTAATATTGTTGTATAATCCCATAATTAATCTACAAAATTAATATTTATAATCTAGATGAATAAAATACTGTTATCTTTTTATAAATTATTAAATTATCCAAAATTTATATAATTTTGAGAGAGGTTTTTATAATCCTCAAAGTAACTATAAAAATTCATTCCTACATAAAGTAGGTCATCCTTGTCTGTTATTTTCATTGAATTTTTATAACCTTAGGTAAATCCTACTATAAATTTTTTATTAAAGAGAAAAAAAATTCTAAAGATTACTGAACTTTATGAATTACAATGTATAACTAGAAATCCGGATTATCTTTACTGAAATCATCACCTACGGGAGCTTTTCCATCACCATATATTTGATATAATCCAGTCCTCCTAGCACATTCACTGAAACTACGGTAGATATCCTTATACTTTTCATATAACGCACAAGTTTTATATATAATTGGATTCCAAATATATAATTCATGATCGGGTTCATACCATAGTTTTTCATCCTTTAATACTTGTTTAAAATCTTCTTCTCCTATTACCTCATTAAGATCTTGTTTATTTAGCATTGTAATTAAAGGAATTTCGTTTATTAGTTTACCTCTCGTAACATTCTTTAATTCTTTCAAGGATTCAATATTGTCTTCAAAAAAATGTGTCTGTGAATCTACAACAAAAATTACTCCATCAGTCCCCTTGAAAATCTTTTTTCTTAAAGGAGAAAATCTACTTTGTCCAGCAACCGTATATACATGGTAAAACACTTTGTTTTGTTTTGTAGATTGAAAAATTCCTCTATCAAAATATAAGGTTGATCCGCTTGCCATTGAAATTTTTGTTAAATTACCTGTGGGAATAATATCTTTCTTTTGTTCTTTTGTCAATCTATAGAGTGTATCAACTATTGTTGTTTTACCTGAGCCCCCCATTCCCCAATAAAGAATCTTTATATAGATATTATGATCTGCTGTCCATCGTACCATTAAAAAATCTACCTTAACCTATACTTTGTAGAAAATTATTTTTGTAGCAGTGTAATTAATTTGTAATGCTTTTATTTTTTATAAAAATATATTATTTAGTATTTTTATAATTAAGTATTTATAATAATTTTTTATATTTAGTGGTAGTTTGAAATTACCCATTAACATCGCCTTATTTATTTTAACAAAGATTATTAAAAATATTATTTACATATAAAAAGATTTTAAATTAAATGTAATAGTTCTTATATTTTTGAAAATACTGAACTTTTAGCTTTTCTAAGTTAAAAAAATTGATAAAAAAAAAGGTTAAATATTAACTATAAATCTCCCGCTCCTAATATTATAATTACACCAAATTAATAACTTATTAAAAATGGCACCTTTATAACCTTTTCTGATAATAAAATTAATAATATCAGAATACATAATTTCTCTTTTTTCTTTAATCCTAAGATTTAATTCTTTATGAATTTCATTTAAAATATCGGAATGCTCATCTGGGAAATCTACTGTTTTTTCCATTTCCGTTGGTTTTTGAGTCATTTTTTTGAATAGTTGAAAATTTTTTATCATTAACGTTAATACTAAGAATTAATTAAAATTAAAAGATTTAAATTACCCATTTTTTATTTTCACTTATCCCTCTCTCTTTCTACAGATTCAGATTTCATTCTAAAGTAATTAAAGTTAGTTTAAATCATAAAAAATTCTAGAAAATTCAGATAAATTAGTCGTAGTTTCACTTTATTAACATAAAATAATTTTAACTTAGAATTGTGAGAGAAAATCAATCTGATAACGAAAATCCTATGAAATGCCCTGAATGTGAAGCTGAAACAATTATAAATAGCTTTGAGATAATATGTAAGGAATGTGGATTAGTTGTTAACAAGTTTTTTAAAGATTCGGCGTACATTTTTAATAAATCAAATTCTAAGAATAGTTTAAATAAACAATACGTAGCTTTGGGTGAAAGAACAGACTTTATTGGTGGCTTAGGCACTTTTATAGATTATGAAAATTGTAAATATCTAAAAGACAAATCTGGAAAGTTATTAGCTCCAAATGAACAAAAATTATACAGAAGATTAAAAAGAAATTATGCTCAATTTTTAAGAATAAAAAATCATGAAACAGAATATCGAATATTTAATATTTTGAATAAAATTTCCATATATCTAAACTTAAATAAGAGTATACGGAATAATGCTGCATATTATTATAGAAAAATCATTAAAAAAGAAAATAAGATTATTAATAATATCTCATTAATTGCCTTTTGTATTTTTTATGCCACCAAGAGAGAATATCATAACGCTCCAATCACAATTAATGAAATTTCTAATGCTTTTCAAAACTATGGTCATAGAGTTAACCCTAGATTAATTTTAAGAGATGGCCTTAGATATAAAAAATATTTAAGTATAGATAGTCAACCTCATAAAAGTGAAGACTACTTAATCCGGTTAATAAATGAAGTAATTAATCATAAAGATTTAGCTAGTCGCATGTTGAAAAAAGATGTAAAATTATCAGA
This sequence comes from Candidatus Hodarchaeota archaeon, assembly GCA_048887165.1. Taxonomy (GTDB): domain Archaea; phylum Asgardarchaeota; class Lokiarchaeia; order Sigyniarchaeales; family SOKP01; genus SOKP01. The sequence goes on from JBHLJZ010000083.1 coordinate 5,863, forward strand.
GCTCGAATACCAAAATATATTAATAAAGAAATGCCGAGAAATATTGGATAATTTGTCAAGTTGGCAACGTGGGGGGCGTAACCCTTTCATTTTAACAGGTGCCGTGATATATTTGGCCGATAAATTATTGGCAAAGGAAGCCAGGCAAAAAGCAGTTTTGACTCAAAAATTGATATCTGAAGCAACCAAAATAGCAGAATATTCGATTAGAGATCACTATGTTAATCTACTTAAGCCAATTTTTATGAAAGGTGGATAGATATAAAAAATTAATTCCAACTTAAAAAATTTTAAACTTGATTGATAGTTTCTTGTTTAGTACTAATCTTTATCCTCTTTATTTTATCTATCTTTGTTTAAATATATTAAAAAACGTATATCTTATGTGTTAAAGCAAAATTATTCATTTTTTTGTTGTAAATATTGATTTAAAAGCAAATTAATTTAAAAGAGATATTTTATTAAAATCACTGCATTATAAGAATTTAGATAAAGTAACTAGATCTAAGTATAATGGAAAATTTACGCTTCTGTAGTGTAGTCCGGTCAAACTAGTTTTTAAGTCAAATGGAAAATTAGGATCACGCATGCGAGGCTCTCACCCTCGCGACCCGGGTTCAAATCCCGGCAGAAGCACCATTAAAAAAATAATCTTTAATTTCTAATGATTATTTACATTTTCAAACTTTTTTAAAAGAGTTATAAGATTTAGTAACAAATTTGTGTACTTTTCAATAAATTCAAATTGTAATTCATCCTTTAACTTTAAGGCTATTAAATTAATCTTTTCAATTACAATTTTTTTTAATGCGTTAGTCATTTTATCGTCTAATTGATTTTCTAAAATTTGTGTGTCTTGCTTACTGGATTCAAGTACTTCTTTTGAAGAAAGTCTTTTTTCATCGTAATTTTCAATGATTAATACTTTTCTATTGCATATAGGACAAAATTTCTCACCACTCTTATCGCGAAAGATTGGATTATTACAAACTGGGCAAGATAAGTTCAACATAGTGTAGCCATTTCTAAGAAGATTGGCCATTATTTTAGAAGCTTCTTTAATTTTAATCACGATATATTGTAGTTAATTTTTATATATTTACAGTAAGAAAATGAAAGATTATAACTAATAGGAGTCATTCTCTATTTCTGATTTTTAATAAGTTTACTATATATCCAGAAATTCTATTTCTCAAATGTTTAGAGTCAATATCGAGGTACTCGTCAAGTAATCTTTTATTGTTTTCAAAATCGGTTGTAAAAACATCTGGATATTTATTAATCAATTCTTTTGAAACATTTTTAATTAATAAAGTTCTAACTTTTCCCATTTTAATTCAGTTATCTTATCTTTTTCCTTTTTGAATTAAAATATTTAATGAAATAAATTTTTTTTGAATTTATATTTGAGTTTTTATAATTTTATTATAAAATTAAATCGTGAATAAAAAAAGTAAAATTTTTGTTCTTATACAGATCTTTATAATATTATTATTAATTCCAAGAATTGTTAAGGGCGTTTATTGTGATGTAATTAATTTTGAGACTGATAAAGATATTTATTATATCAATGAAAATATCATAATAAATGCCTCATGGGAGTTGATTTATGACCCTGAATATGAAAGATCTTCCATACAAATACAGATTTATGATAAATACGGAATTTTAATCTGGAATACTTCGAGATATGGAGAGATTGGAATTTTTCAAAATAACTGGACAGTTGAAATTCAGACTCTAAATATTTCTAACAATGATAATGTTAATATCATTTACATCAAATTCGTAAATATTGTTCGAGATGAAGGCTCTGGAGATGAAGATTATATTATTATAGATTCAATAACAATAGAAATATATAAAAGAGAGATTTCATGTGAACTGGATGGATTTACTACGAGCCTATTATACGGTGAAAACTTGACTTTTACCGCTAGATTTATCGATGTTCTAAACAATTCTGCTATAATTAACCAAACGGTATTTTTTAAAACCCTTTCTAATAATTTAAGTATTTACGAGAACACATTTATAACAAATCAGTCAGGACATATTGGATTAAACATATCATCAGTAAATCACTTAAATATAGGATTAAATACTTTGGTGTTTAATATAACGGATAGTAAATTTTATAATAAATCTGAGTTTATTTTTGACTTACATTTAGAAAAATTACCAATATTTACTGAAATAATAAAATTTGATAAAAATTTAGAGATTTTTGAGGATATTGAAATTTTAATTTACTATTATTATTACTATAGTAGTATTATTTATCCATTAGCAGATAAAATAATTGAAGTTCAAATTTTTCAAGATAGTAAATTACATATAAGAAATAATTATAAAACTAATGAATCTGGAATATTATTTCTAAATATCCCATCAGATTCTTTCAACTTGAGTGAAAAAAAGAATAATATTATAATACAATTTATTTATAATGGTACAGAAATCCTAAATAATAAAATATTAAATTTAGAGATTGCAATGAATCAGAGTATGGACAACTTGAATACAATTCAATTTACATTAATTTTAACATTATTGTTTTTAGGATTTTCTATTTCCATTTTTTCTTTTTACTTAATTAGTAAAAAGAGATCAAAATTTAAACTTTTATCAGATTTAAGTTTTAAATTTTAAATCACTGAATTATTTTGGTACTATTTAAAATGTTACGTTGTAGAAGGTTGTATCTTACTTTCTAAACGACAAAAAACTAGACTCTTCTTTTAAGATTATGGTAATAAAAAAATAAATACATTTAGATAATTCTATTAGTCCCTTAAAAATTATTTTGATATTTGAGCCTTAAGCTTGTATTTGTGATAATAAAAAATTATTAGTCTGTATGTGATTATAAACCAAAATTTTTTTACTTTTTATAGTAGTATTAAGGGTAGATTTTATGACACTTGATTATTTTGAAGATCTCTTGAAAAAACCTTCAATTTTCAAAGATGAAAGCAAACTTGATATAAATTTTGTTCCAAATGAATTACCACATCGAAGAAAAGAATTATCCTTGCTTTCTCAACTCTTTTTAGCATTAATTACCCATCCAAATTCAATCTCGAGAAAGATTTTAATAACTGGTAAAACAGGTATTGGAAAAACAGTAACAGTTAAACTATTTGGTGAGATGTTGCATGATGCTGCAAAAAAAAGAAATGTTTCTATACAATATGTCCATATAAATTGTAGAAAGGAAAGAACAAGTTATAAAGTTCTTATCAAGATTGTTCGCGCTCTTAATAAAAATTTTCCGAAAAGAGGATATTCTCCTCAGGATTTATTAGAGATAATAATTGATAATCTTAATAATCTAGACTTACATCTCTTAATCATTTTAGATGAATTAAGTTATCTTATTAATAATAATGGAGATTTGATCTATTCGATTACTAGAATTAACGATGATTCATTCAATGCTCAACAAAGAATTTCAATAATAGGGATAGTTAGAGATATATCGTGTTTAAATAATTTAGATATTAGTACTCTTAGTACACTTCAAAGAAATATTATAAAATTTAAAGAGTATAATAATATTCAAATCTTTGATATTCTAAAATATAGAGCAACTATATCTTTAAAAGATGACACCTTTTCTGATGAATTAATTGAGATGATTTCCGAGTTAGTTAGTAAAAATGGAGATATCAGATATGGTTTAAATCTCTTATGGAGAGCAAGCAAAATCGCTGAAAGTAAAAACCTGAAATATTTAACATCAGAATGCGTTCGGCTCGGGAATCAAGATTTAGTACCATATTCAACTCAAGATGTATTGACTTATATGTCATCTCAAAGATTATTTTTTTTACTTGCTATTATAAAAGCTTTAAAAAAGAATGAGAAACAAAAAATCTCAATTTCGGAGGTATTGGATACTTATTACGTTATCTGTGAAAATCTATCAATTCAAAAACGGTCTTATTCTCAATTATGGAATTATCTACAAGACTTTAAAAAAGAGGACATCATAGCCGTAAAAATCAAAAGTAACTCAATAAAAGGTAGAAAAGCCTTGATCGAGATTCCAAATATATCATTAAAAAAGTTTGAAATGATTATTGTAGATATTATGCAATCTAAGGGGATTAAAATTTGATTGTAAATAAAGAAAAGGGTAATTTTAAGGTTGAAAACGCTCTTGGATCTCGAGCTAGAATTAAAATTTTAAAATTATTAGCTTTAAATAATGAATTATCAATTACACAGATAATTAAGAAAACAAAATTAAATCATAGTTCTGTTATTAAACATCTTAATTTTTTAAAATCATTAAATATAATACAAGAAAAAAGATTTGGACGCATTAAGATTTTCAGATTTAAAACTGAAAATATCAAGGCAATAAGTTTAAAAAAGTTTATTGAAATATGGGAAAGTGAATTTTAAAGAAATGGTAAATCTCATATCTTTTTTAAGTTTAATTTTTATTAATATTGTTATTTATTATAGCCTTTATTTAGATATTAAGTATCGAATGATATCAAATAAAATTTTTTTCTTTTTTTATATAGTAAGTTTATTTTTAAACTTGATTAATGCTATTTATTTTTATAAAGAATTAGGATTTATATTAACAGCGAGAATATCCTCACTTACATTAGTTTTTATTTTCTCATTTTTATTATTTTGTCTTAAGATAATAGGAGGAAGTGATGGTAAATTAGTAATTTTTATATTTATTACTGAACCGACATACAAGTTTCATTTTTCGCATGTATTTATTTACTTTTTGATATTTTGTATACTCTATATTATTGTAATAATAATAAATTATTTATTAAATAGCAAATCACTCTATAATGACTCATTTGATTTACTTTATGGGATTTATTGGCATAATTCAAATGTAAAAATGGTTTTTCTTAAATCTTGGTATCAATTTCTTAGCTTTTCAAAAATAAGTGAATTTTAATCGAGGAAATTTGAATTGAAATCAATGTTCTTATTTTATAATAGTAAATCAAGAGAATTTCATCTCTTAATTCAGATTAGAAAACCTCTCGTTTTAATCTGCTTAGGATCTTATTATTTCCTAATCTTATTCAAATACTTTTCCTAAATAGGATATTTAGATAAATAAAATCATCTATTAAATATTTATTATTGTCGTTAAAATTCGAGAAATAAAATTTTAAATTATATAATTTTTATTACATAATTGAATCTTAAATATTATTGGAGAGAAAACAAAATTATGGAAATTGAAAAAACTAGAGAAACCTCATGGAAAATTCAATTAAAAAAAGAAAATGAAAATATTGAATTGACTTCTGTTGAAATTAGTGGCGATGTAAGGATAATAAAACTTGCTCTCTTAAAGGAGAATGATTCAATTATGGTTGAGATGAATAAAGAAGAATTCTTCAATTTTCTCTCGTTAATATCTGCTTTTAAAGATGTTGTAATTGGAGAAGAGTTAAGTAAATTCGAGATAGAAGGAATAAATGACAACAATCAAGATTTTGGAAATATAAATACAGATCTCGAAGAAATTTACTCAATTAATCCCGAATCTCCAGAAGAAAACTATGAAGATAAAGAGGAAGAAGAATTGAATCCTGAAGAATGGGATCCATGGTAAGTAATTTATTTTAAAGTTTTTTCAATTCTGAATTCACAATTATCTAATTTAGAATTTTCAAGACAACATTGATTCTCAACTACATTAACTCGATACAATGCAAATTCACCAAATCCGGATAACAAACCTGTTATGAAATAACAAATATATTTTGATTTATTTTCCAATTCATTAGATACATTATGGTAAAGTTCTAAAATAATTAAATCCTCAGAAATTAGTTTTGGGGTAAATTTTCCCCAACCATGATTACTAATAATATTAGTAAATTGACTGACGAGATCATTCAGTGTTTTCGTTTTTAAATTATCATCCCATTTTTGTATTAATGACCACCCTGCTTTCTTACCAAGCCAAACCAACAATGTTTTTACGCCCTCACCGTAAATAGAAGACAAAATATCAATTATTTGAGGGGGAAAAAAAACAAAACGATCATTAAATAATTCGTATTTTCCTCTGCTATATTTCAATCCTTTTAATTTCAAATTTCTCATAATTATTATCTTCTTTTTTTTTATATAATGTTTTCTAAGTAAAATTTACTAAAAATTTATTGAAATTTATAAGTTCTGGGTTAAAGAAATTGTATCAAATATGATATTTATATTAAATGATTTTTTTACATTTTTTTTTTAAAATAGATCTTTAAATATTTTGTTCTAAAAATAAAATATAAATGGCAGAGATTAACATTATTCTAATTGAGATAATTTCTTTAATGAGTTTTATAATTTTAATCTTTATTTATGCTGCGATTTCTACAGATACTTTAATTATTTTCATCTCTTTAATATTGTACCTAACTTTATTGTTTCCGTTTTACGCAATAATAAGTCAGTTAAAATTAGTTGTTTTGGAACTTAATCTTGAAATTTCTTTCTTCTTTAATTCTCTTATTTTCTATTTGATTATTATTAATCTTTTTATTGGAATATGTTTATTTATTAAATCGATGTATATTGTTTTCTTCAGTTAAAAGAATTTTAGAAGAATTTTAAAAGAAATTAATTACAGTGAAAAAAGACATGAAAAAAACTAAAGTGTAAATTATGTTAACTATCAGAATTAGTAAGAATCTTTTTTCATTTTTAATAATTTTTAAGAAATAAAAAGAGCTTAAATTTATACACCCTAATAGGGAAAAAAATAAGAAAATCATTTCTTTTGTCAAGAAGAAATTAAAAAATAAAACTATTCTGATATTATTATTCAATTCTCCGAATAATAACATAAAGAATGGGAACATTCCTCCTATAGCCCCAATAATTACAGGTAATAAAAATAAGAAAAATAAAACTTTGAATTTTTCTCCTTTTATAATTAATTCTAATTTCTTTTCGAGTTTTCGATGATGAGCCAAAATTTCCAATATTTTAAAAATTTTTATGGAGGACTTATAAGTATCTTGCTTAATTATTTTTTTAATTACATCTATTACTAAATCATATCTTATTGATTTTAATTCAGCTTTTAAAAAGTCTAACATTTCTTCGAATGAACAAGTAAAATTTAAAATTCTTAACACCTGCTTATGGATGATTTTACTTAATAAAATTATATGAGTTTTGCACTGTGAATAAGAATTAACAAAAGATCTTTCAGGAGATAAATTTTGTTTTAAATTAAGAGCAAAACTTTTCATTAGTAATAAAAATTCGCTGAATCTTTTTCTTTCATTTTTAGAATAATCATTTAAGAGACCTATTAAATAATTATCTAATTTTATTAGTTTCTTAAATAGAAAATCTAAAATAAAGAAGAGAAGAGGAATTAATAAAATTGTGTATAAAGTATCAACTCTTTGAAATAATAATAAAAAACTTAATCCTAAAGGATAGAATAGACCAATAAAGAAGATTATACTTAATTTTGATTCAATTTGTTTTAGATATATTTTAAAATCTCTTTCTAATGTATTATCACTACTTTCATTATTTATTTCTATGTTGTTAAAATTAGAAAGAATTAATTCATTTAAGTAAATATTGAAATCTTCAGAAGGGGTGATTATTTTACGTAATATTTCTTCTGGAATCTTACCTTCTTGAATTTTTTTTATTATATCTTTAAAAGATTTAGAAATTTCAATTTCGTAATCCTTAATCAATTCTATAAAGTTAAGGGCATAATCTGAATCTTTTTTTAAGGATGTTTGGATTAAAGAATAGTAAATCTTTACGAAGTAGAGATATGTGTTAATTTCTGCTTCTTTTTTTTTAATTTCTTTAAACAATTTAATATTAAAGATATAAGAACTAATTAATGATAAAATAAATGAATAAAGAATTATGAAGAAGAAAGTAAACTCTGTAAACAAGATTGAAATAAAAAAAATGCTTGAAAATGATAAAGAAAAAACTATGAAACTAGCTTTATTTATATCCTTTTCGCTAATATCATATTCTTTTTCATAAATAAATCTATATCTTTCATCTATTTCTTTAAACTTTATCAGAGGGAGTTTGTATTTGTGGAATCGCTTACAAAATCTTAGATATAAGCCATTTTTGAGCATCTTTTCGACCTACTATTTCAATTAAAACTTACATCAATTAAATTGGATTTGTACGATATTATTAAAATATAGGTATTTGGAAAAACATTGTAATAGTAGCATTCTACAAATGAGTCTAAATATTCTTTATTTATAGAATACAATTGATATTGTAGAAAATATTCAAACTTTGCTATATTTCCATAAAAAGTGATATTTAAATCTTCAGGATATTTAACTTCTTTTAAATATGTCTCATTTGGTTTCTCAATTATAGAATTTATAGCATTGTCTATTTCATTTATAAAGTTTGAGTAAATCAGGTTATCATGGTCAACATTTTTATAATAATTGGCTATTTCTCCTAGAAATGGATTAATAATTGAGAAAAAAATAATCAGTATAAAAAGACCAAAACCTGTTAATAGAGCTTTTTCAAATAAGGTTGTCATATTTTTTTATTTAAATTTATAAATTTAAACGCCGATTCTTTTTCCATTGTTCCCAAAATTGTTTAAGTTCATTTATTGATAAGCAAGAATAAAAAGAAACATTATCAAAAAACTCTATTAGATCAAAATTTGAAATTTTATTGGTATTTTTTAGATAATTGAATATATCTTCATATGTTTCTATAAATGCTGAGAATCGTTCTTTATTAATATCTTCATACTGTTTTAACTGTAAAATCGTATTTGTTTCATATAAATTCATTATTAAACACCAATTATTTAGTTGAGGATTATAATTAAACAAATTTTTATAAAAATCATTACTTTTCTCAAAATCTTGGTTAATTTCAGAAATTGAAATTATTTTCCTTTTATCACGATTTTTTTTCATTAATATAATTAAATCTAAATCATGTAAGCAAGAGGGATGAATTCCGAAATGATACAATAATCTATTAATCAATGAATCAATGTTTTTAGAATGAATTGTTTGGAATCCTCTTAACCCTGCGGATAAACAATGAAACATTGCTGCAGCTTCCTCCTTAGTTAAAATTTCACCTAAATATATAATATCTGGGGTACGATGTAATAATTTTTTAATTTGATTATGTTTTGAGAACTTATTATTAAATGATTCTTCTAATGAATCAACTTTATATTTTAATTGGTGTCTTGAAAAACTCGTTTGATTTAATGATTCTATTATATTTTCTATGTAAATTTTCCTAAATTCTTTAGGAGTTAAAAGGTCTAATGCATTAATTAATGTCGTTTTTCCAGTATCAGTTTCTCCCGTAACTGTTATGTTCTTTCTTCTTAAGAGATTGAAGTATAAGAAAGCAGCCATTTTTGGATTTAAAGTATAATTTTTTAATAAATCTTGAATATTTAATATATTTTTATTTAATTTCCTAATATCTAATGCAAAATTATGTACATGAATTGGTTCCACATCAATACTGAATCTACAATAAAAATAAGTATTTTTAATTACAAGTTTGATACTTGGATTTACATAATCAAGTCTCTTCCCACTATAGATTCTTAGGAATGTCTTTAATCTATTAAGTTCGTTTAAGTTAAATTTTACTTCTGTTCGGCAGCGTCCGAATTTTTGATGATTTATATAAACGAATTCCTTCGGAGAATCTAAAAAGATTTCCTCAATATAATCATCGATTAATAAAGGGAATAGTTTAATTAAATTAATCTTTTTTAAAGCTGTTAAAAAGGAGATATTCATCTTTTCTTCAAAAGAAAAGTGATATTTTGATTCAATATAATTTAATGCTTTTTCTTGATAGGTTCTAATTAATTTTTCAAGAGGAATAATCTGGCTAATCTTTAAGTTATCCAAATTATTTTCTATATCTATTATTATTTTTTCAATATAGGTATTTTCAATTTTTGTTTTAAAACAGGATGTAATTTCATATTTCTTTTCATTTTCATTAGTGATATTGAAGATATTAATTTGAAAGAGTTTTTGATCCCCTATATCATAAGTATCAATTAAATCTCCTCGATAAGTATTTTTTAATCTATTTATTTCTATATCATCTTCTAAGAGATAATTTGTTTTAGGAAATAATTCTTCATAAAAATTCGAGAAGCGTTGTGAAGTTTCAGCTGTACGTTGAAAATCTTTATAATCTAAAATGATCTTTAAACTTCCTAAGACCTCTAATATAGTTTTTAACAGATTGTTAATTTTATAGAAGCAATTTTTACATTTTAAATCAATAAGATCTCTTTTTTTAATTAACTTAATTATATTTGAAACTAAATTATACAGATAAATTGGATTATAAATTTGACTTGTATTTAAAATGAATAAGCTTTTCAAATCCGGTAGGTATCTACAATTAAATTCCTTATAAGAACATTTTATTTGATATAAATATCTTATTCTTTTCAAATTCCTTTTGATTTTAATTAATGTTTTAAAGTAGTATAAAATATTTTGAGTTTGAGATCTTTTAATTAATGTTTCTATGTTTTCTATTGAGATCTGCTTAAAACTCTTATTTCTATTCATAAATAAAGCTTTTAAAAAACAATTTATACATTTTTCATTATTATAAAAATCCTTATTGATTTCGAAACATTTATGACATTCAATAACTAGAATTTTATCTTTTTTACCTTTGAAATTTTCTTTTTCCCGGAAATAAATTAAATTATTTGAATTTAAGGTCATTTATTTAGTGTTACAATAAAAAGTTAAAAAGATCCCATTTTTTGTGGTGTTAATGTTAAAAAAGCGTATTTTTGAATAATAAACTTTTTTTATTTTGAAAGATTTAACTTGTTACTGTTAAGGTGATAAAACATGGGTCATCGTAAAAAACATGCACCAAGACACGGTTCATTAGCATTTCTTCCTAGAAAAAGAGCAGCTTCAATAAAGGGGCGCTCAAGACATTGGTTAGACAATTCAGAGAAAATAAATTTTCTAGGTTTTGTAGGATTTAAAGTAGGGATGACTCATATTACTTATATTGAGGACCAAAAGAATAGTCCCTATTTTGGAAAAGAATTAATGAAACCCGTTACAGTTGTAGAAATTCCTCCTTTAATTCTCATAGGCTTAAGAATATATGATGAAGATGAATATGGGAAGTTTATACTAGGAGAAATCCTTTCTCCTGAATTTAATAATAATCTAAGTCGCAAAATGAATATTCCCAACCCTGAAAAATATAATTTCAAGGAAGTCAAAAAAAATCTCCTCAACAATCTAAATAATAGAACTGAAATAAGGGGAATATTTCAGACTCAGCCATATCTTACCTCTTTATCTAGGAAAAAACCTGATATACTTGAAGTTAAGCTAAATTCTATGAATCGACCAAAAGAAGCATTTAATTATGCTATTAAAAGGTTAGGCCAAGAAATCAGAGCAAGAGATGTTTTAACAGAAGGAGAGTTAGTAGATATTATTTCTGTAACAAAGGGAAAAGGTTTTCAAGGTCCTGTCAAAAGATTTGGTGTTAAAATATTAAGCAGAAAAAATAGTAAAATAAGAAGAGCTGTAGCTTGTATTGGTCCATGGCATCCTGCGAGAGTTCTTTATACAGTTCCCCGCCCTGGACAATTAGGATTTCATCAAAGAACGGAATATCACAAAAGAATTATGTTAATTGGTGAAAATGAAGAAGAGATCAATCCCAAAGGCGGGTTTAT
>JBHLJZ010000084.1:0-16896 GCA_048887165.1 Candidatus Hodarchaeota archaeon
TAGTAGTTAATAAATTCAAGTTCACATAAAGATCTTGAATCAACATGACTTCTTTCTAATAAAGGAACTAACATTTTTGGTGGCCCTTCTCTTTCTATGATCAATATAAATGGTCTTTCATGCACATTATTAGCAAAATTTGTTAAATAATAGATATTAACTGGATCAAAAGAAATATAGTAATCTAAACCTTTTTTTATCATTAAACTTCTTACTTTATTAAGTCGATTTTCTAATTCTCTATTACTTGGAGGGGATTTAATAGATTTTATTTTCATAACAATTAATCCCTTTACTTTATCTATAAATTTATAATCTAATATTAAGAAACATTAATAAAATAAGTAATGAAAGAAAATTATAACCTTATTCTTTCTTTACAAATTTTTCAAGTCTTTTCTTCAACTCTGCAGATTGACCTGTAGTTATCATAGCGACAGATTCACGTGAAAGCACAGATTCAATAGTTAAATCTTGATTTTCATTAACAAATTGTTTTGTATATTTTAAAGCGAGATGATCCTTAGAGATAATCATATTGGCAGTCTTTTTCAATATCCTATTTAAACTTGCTGGAGGACATATCTGATTAACTAATCCTATGTTTAAAGCTTCTTCAGCAGAAATTTCATTACCCATTATCATTAACTGCTTAGCTCGTCCCTCTCCTATAATCCGTGGTAGAAGTTTTGTAGAAGCATTCGAAAAGAAAAGTCCTACACCAACTTCTGGAAGCATAATTCTCGTGTCTGTTGCAGCTATACGAATATCACATGCTAAAGTATGTTCAAATCCTCCACCAATAACCCACCCATGATATCCGACTATAATAATTCCAGGATGAGCTAACATCGCTCTGGTTAAGATTTGCCATGACTCTAGGAATTCTATTGCTTCATCTAATCTTGCTTTACTTGTTAATAGTTCATACCCATATTTTAAATCAGCTCCAACTGTAAAATGTTTTCCATTAGCACTGTATATAACACATACATCTTTATTTTTAGCACTCAGTCTAAATGCATCTATTAATTTTTCAAGAACTTGAAGCGTAATTGTGTTTCGTTGTTCCGGTTTATTTAATGTAATTTTTCCAATATCTCCTTCTTTTTCATATAATACAATATCATCCAATTTATTTTACACCTAATATTTTATAACAATTTTTCATTACAATTTGATTTGTTCAATATATTTGAGAAATAATCTATGTTTTAAAAAGTGTTTAAAATAAATACACTTTATTTTAACTAATTATAAATCTTAATTGGATAGACAATGGTTTTAGAAAATTTAAAACCTGCAATTGTATGGAAAATTTTTGAAGAAGTTATTGCGAGTACACCTAGACCATCAGGAAAAGAAAATAAAATTAGAGATAAAATCAAAAGTTGGATAATTAAGGAAGCTGGTGCTAATGAAATTAAAATCCACATATTAGAAGATAAAATTGGTAACATTCTAATTAAAAAACCAGCAGCTCATGATATGGAGTCATATCCGCCACTGCTCCTTCAAGCACATTTAGATATGGTATGCGAAACTGATAAAGTTGAAGGATATGACTTTGAAAATCTAGGTATCCCTCTTAGAATTCAAGAAAATAAAGAATGGTTAGAAGCTGACGGAACTACTCTTGGAGCAGATAATGGTATTGGTTTGGCTTTAGCCTTAGCTCTTTTACTTGATAAAACTGTTCACTTTCATGGTCCTATTGAAGTTTTATTTACTGTTAATGAAGAAGGTGGCTTTGATGGAGCAACTCTGCTAGATGTAGAAACTCTAGATATAAAAAGTAAACTAATGATTAATTTAGACGGCGGTCCTTTAGGAGAAATCGTAATCGGGTCTGTTTGTGGAAGAAGAATAAGATTTTCAAAAAGATTTACATGGATAGAATATAATAAAAGTGATAATCTACAATTTTATTCACTAAAAGTAAATGGGTTATTAAGTGGGCATTCCGGAGACGATATTAACTTACCTAGAGCAAATGCAAATAAATTAGTAACTAGAATATTATCTACGATTTCTCAAGAGTTAAAAGTTTATATCTCTAAATGGCAAGGTGGTAGTAAAGCAAATGTTATTCCTGCTGAATCAATTATTACATTTGGGATAAGAGTTAGAGATCAAGATAAATTTGAAGATACTATTCAAGAAGTAATATCATCAATCTATGAATACTATGAAAATTTTGAACCTAACCTCAAAATTGAATATCATCAAATTTCTCCTGAACATTATCTTTCAAGTGAGGATTCGATTATTTTATTATCAACAGCTAATTTAATCCCTCATGGAGTGCTTAAAAAATCTCATAAATATGAAGATTTTGTGGAAAGTTCGAATAATTTCGCAATTGTTAATACAGAAAAACGTAATGAGATTTTTTGGATTTATCCGCGTAGTATAGATAGAAGCGAATTAGATTCATTTTGTGTTTCTATGAAACAATTAGGAATGCTTGGGGGTTGGAAAGTCTTTTTAAGACCTATTCTCCCTGAATGGCTGCCTGATCTTGATTCAAAATTCCTTAAATATGTGTTAAATCAATATGAAAAGTTAATGAGAAAGCCCATAAAAACAAATATCGTTCATGGAGGATTAGAAACAGGAATGATTGCTACTAGGATACCTGGCCTTCAGATGGTCTCGCTTGGTCCTACTATGGAAAACTTGCATTCTCCTCATGAAAGAGTAAAAATTTCTGATGTGGATATATTATATGAATTACTTAAAAGAATTATATCTAACCTTAAAGAATTAAAAAATTGAGATTTTAATATGGAAATACCAAGATTAGATTATTTATGGCAATATGTTCACCATTGGGCTAGGATTGACCCAGATTTTCCATTCATAAAATTCAAATGGAAAAAATATAATGCTAAAGAATTTGCAAAAACAATAGACCATCTAGCAGAAGCATTTTTGAACTTAGGAATAGAAAAAGGAGATACAATAGTAACAATACTTCCAATGATCATTGAATATGCCTTAATTTACTTAGCAGCGAATTCTATTGGTGCTATTTGTGTCCCTATGGATGTAAGGTTCAGACCTGCTGATTATCGTCGATTTATTCCCCACGTAGAGCCTAAGTTAGTATTTTTAATTGGAAAAGCGCGTGGATATGATATAGCTAATGCAATTCAAGAACTTAAATCTGAGTTTAATCCGAATATCAAATATTTCATGATTGGAAAGGATGAGTTTGGAAGTCCCTTTGAAAATTTATTAGGAGAAAACTACGAATTAGATGAAGAATTACTGAAAGAACGAAAGCAATTAGACCCAGATGAAGGAGCTCTTATTATCTTTACAGGAGGTACTACAGGAGTTCCGAAAGCAGCATTGTTAACTCATAGAAACATTGCTCACGCAAGTTATCTTGAAGCGAGTTATATTCATGAAAAAGGAATTCCTTTAGGCTTGAAACCACATTTTAAAATGATCAATGCATTTCCTCCGAGTCATGTTGGTGGCTCTGTAGAAATATTGGGGACTGTAATTGTTGCTGGATGCGAAATTGTCCTTCAAGAGCAATGGAATCCCTATAACATATTAAGAGCTACTCAGAAATGGAAACTCCAATTAATGGGAGGAGTTCCTACAATGTACGCAATTATGCTTAGTTTGCCAGATTTAGAAGAATTTGATCTATCTTCCTTAGTTTTAGCAATTTTAAGTGGAGAAAAGTTAAGTATGGAATTATTAACCGGGATAAGAGACAAAATATGTCCAAATATACTCAATGCATACGGAAGTACAGAATCCGGACCAGAAGTTACATTTACAGATGTTGGAGATCCATTAGAGGAATTGGCTAATGGATATATTGGTAATTTATTACCAGATCAAGAAATTAAGATTGTAGATGAGGAAGATAAAGAAGTACCTCATGGTCAAATTGGTGAGATGCTTTTCAAGGGGACCTTAACAATTCCTGGATATTATAATATGCCTGAAGAAAATCAAAAAACTTTTACCAAAGATGGTTGGTGTCGTTCTGGAGATTTAGGTTATATAACAAAAGATGGAAGAATTTATATCAAAGGCAGAAAGAAATTTATTATTCGTGTAGGAAGTTATACGGTTCTTCCTTCTGAAGTAGAAAGTGTAGTAATAGAACATCCAAAAGTAGCAATGGCAGCAGCTGTAGGAATACCAGATAAGATTTATAATGAAGTCGTTTGGATTGCAGTTGTTCCCGTATCTGGAGAGGAAATAGATGAAAATGAAATCATTAACCTATGCAGGGACCAATTAGCCGATTTCAAAGTCCCTAAAAAAGTAATTGTAAAAAAAGAACTTCCAATAACAAGACTTGCGAAAGTCGATAGACCAACGCTTTTAAAACGACTTATAGAGGAATATAAGTTAAAATAAGATTATATAAAAAGCTATTAGAAGTTTTCTAGTTCAATAACTTCACTTAATTTCTCTTTTATATTATCTTGATTTTCTTTTTCTAATTTGCATTCAGTAACTTTCCAATATCGATATTCATGATTTAAGTAAGCAGGACAATCAAGTCTTATTTTATCGGGGCAATTCTCTAATTGCCAACATTGAAAGATCTTTTCTTCAAAAAATTTATAGAATTTTTTTGGTAATTTCTTGTAATTAAATTCAGTCTCTCTAAGATACTTATCTAAATCATTCGAGTTGTAGGTATTCCAAAAAAGAATATTTTTTTTTTTATTAGGTTTTTCCTTTAAATAATCGAATAATGCGGCCATTGCCTTTCCTGTGTATGTTGTTTCTAATTTAAAACCTCTTTTTTTCCCTTCCAACTCATATATTTTATCTACAGCATTTTGGCCTCTTATTGTTTTTATCCCATATCCAGATCCTAAATAACCAGTAATAAAAACAAAATCATCCTCGTTAACTTCCACATTAGGAATTGTTTTATCCTTTTTTCTTAATGTTTTAATTGCTTTATTAGCATTTCTCATTACAGCAGATGGATTTGATGTTAAGTCCGTATAAACAGCTACTACATGGACTTTTGTTTTTAAACCTAATAATTTACATCCCGCTACAAGACCAGCTGCGGTCCCTACAGAACCTCCTGCAATAAAGATAGCATCTGGTTCCGGAAGTTTATCCTTCTCAATCTGATTTTTTAACTCAAACATAGCATTCACAAAACCAATTGTCCCAAGAGAAGATCCAATTCCAAATAGAGGAGACCCTCCAGGGAACATTAAAAAGTATCTAGGATGCGTTAGTTTAAAAAGTAGAAATCTAACAAAGGTGCTAATTTCGCCCTTTCCTAGGTGAAGTTTCGCTCCAAAGTAATCAAATAATAATATTGAGCGTTGAACATGCCAAGTTAATGGTTGTTCAAATAGGAATAAATCACATTTTAAATCCAATTCTTTACAAGTGATTGCACAAGCTAATCCATGATTAGTTCCAATGCCTCCGTTTGTTACTACTTTTTTTTTTCCCTTTTTTAATATTTTACCAAAAATAAATTCAAATTTTCTTAATTTATTACCACCATATATATGATGATTTTTATCATCTCTTTTTATAAAAATTCTTCCGCCTTCCATTTCTAAATAATTCTCTAATTCATCTAAACGATCAATATCCGTCGGGATTTGACTTAAAATCGGAGTCCAAGGGATTTTACCTTCTAGATTTGTGTATTTTTTAAATAAAGCTGGTCTTGTATTATTCATAATGAATAGAATTTATTACTCTAAAAAAAGATTACAAACTTAATCATAACTTAGACAAAGATTTCTATGACTTTAAATCTAACCTTTGAATAAATTTATTTTTAGTTAAAAATAACTAAAATTAAATTTTCAATTTACCAAATAAGGTTTGCTTAAGATGGATTTTACTATTAAAGATTATTCATTATTAGATGAAATAGGACCTGAAAAAATTATAGTTATTAACAATCCTTCTATTGGATTAAAAAGTGCATTGGTAATCGATAATTCTGTTTATGGTATTCCTGCTGGAGGTATAAGGTTAGCACCTGATATTAGTATGGATGAAATGATTAGATTATCTCGAGCTATGTCGCTTAAATTTTGTTCTTACCGATTAAAAGTAGGAGGTGCTAAAGCAGGTATCTGTTGTGATCCTTCAGATCTCGAGAAAAAGAATATTCTTCTTACTGGTTTTGCAGATTCAATAGCTAAATATATAAAGAATGATATCTATTATCCTGGACCTGATATGGGAACGAACGATGATGATCTATATAAAATGTTCTCAGTAATGGGTGTACCAAATTTGGCGCCTAAAAAGATCGGTTTTAAGAAAAATGGGATACCTGTTGAAGAATTATTTACTGGATATGGCGTTGTGAATTGCTTAGATTTAATTTACAATAATCTAAAAAAGTTAGCAGATCTTCAACAAGATATATCAAAAAAACCAAAAATAATCTTAGAAGGATTTGGTAAGGTCGGAACTGCGATAGCTATGAGTTTAGATGAGTTAGGATTTAAACTTACGGGAGTTTCTACAATTAATGGAGCAATATTTGATGAAGATGGATTAGATATTAAAAAATTAATCGAATTAAAGCTAAAATTTGGCGACAAATTAATAAATCATTATGAAAGCAAAAATCTAATTTGTATTGAGAAAGAAAAGTTATTTGAACTATCTTCAGATTATAGAACTGATTTTATTATTCCTGGAGCAAGACCTGATGTAATTAACAAAAGAAATGTTGATAAAATTGAAACTATAGCCATAGTTCCAGCTGCAAATATACCTTATGAATATGATATAGTAAATACTTTAAAAGAAAGGGCTATTATTGCATTTCCCGACTTTGTTGCTAATGCTGGAGAGGTCTTAGCAATATTAGTTAATAAGGTCGCAAAAAATGCAAATGAAATTTTTGATTTTATAAAAACAAAAATTACAGGGAAAACTCTTGAAGTCATACAAGGTGCTATTGAAAAGAATGTTTCTCCATATGATTATGCTGTAGATGATGCACTAGGTGAATTAACAAAAAAACTAAGAATAAAAAGAAATTTGTTAGAAAAATTAAATAAGAGATATTAAATCTCAAAAAAAAAATCGATAAGTGTGGTATAGACATATTTAAAGATATAAGAGATATGAGTTATGAAATCGTGTATGATAAATTAAAGATTTAAATACTTTCTAAAATAAAATTGAAATTAATAACTATATTTTATAAATTCGGATACTATACATAAATGTGAGATATTATGGTAGAAGATAAAGAACTTAAACGCGGTTTAAGTTTACCAATGGCTGTTTTTATTATAATAGGAATGGTAATAGCTTCCTCTATTTGGATCTTACCAGCAACAGAATTAAGAAGTACAGGTCCTGCTATTTTTTTAGCATACATCTTTGCAGTTATACCTGGTATATTTGTTGCTTATATTATAGCATATTTAGGTTCAGCTTTTCCTGTCGCTGGAGGAACTTATGTAATTAATTCTAGATTAACTGGTGGTTTCGGAGGATTTATGACTGTTTGGCTTATAATTTTGGCAGTTGGTTCGGCTTTAGCTTTTTTGGCAGCTACATTTGGAGTATTTATCGGTGAAATCTTTAGTATACCTGATGACGCTGAGGTATTATTTGCCTTAATCATAGGAATAGTTGTATTATTTGCTTTTTATTTCTTAAATTGGATAAAGATAGAGATTTCAGGCTTAATTGAACTTTTAATAACTGTTCTTGGTGATATTCTTGTTATTGTTATTTTTATAATTGCAGCTATTCCTAAATTCAATCCATCGAATTTCGATCCTTTATTTCCCGAAGGATTTACCCCTATAATTGTAGCAACTTTAACATTCTTTTTCTCTTATACTGGTTTTACTTTGATTTTGGATGTTGCCGGTGAAGTAAAAAAACCTCAGAAAAATATACCCCGTGCCTTATTAATTAGTATTCCGATACTTGTAGCACTCTATTCTTTGCAAGCTTTAATGGTAGCAGGTATAAAACCATATACGGAAGAGGTCGGTACTGTCACTGAGATAATTCTTACAGAAGGCTTATTACCCCAAGGTACATTGCTATTTATTACCATACTTATAGCTGTAGCTATTGCATCCACTCTTCATCCCCTCTTTATGGCTTTTTCTAGAGACATTCTTATGGCTGGAAGAGAAGAAATACTTCCTAAAAGATTCTCTAAAGTTCATAAAAAATTTAGGACCCCTATACCGGCATTAACTTTATTATTAATTGTGGGCGTTATTTTACTTATAGTTTTTATTCCACTTTTGGGACCTCTTGTTGGCGTGGAAAATACGGCTGCATTGTTGAGTGCTATAACGGGAGTTACAGTTTTGATCCTTCAAATTCCTATTTGTCTTACTGGATTTTTTATTCCAAAGAAGTTTCCTCAATATCACGAAAAAGCGGGATTTAAGCCTTCTCTTAGAGCACTAAAGATAATGGGAATTTTAGGATCACTATTTTCCTTATTATTTGTGTTAATTCTATTTTTGAACCCAGATGCAGGACCTTTGATTTCTTTAGTAATTTTTCCATATGCAATTGTAGGGGCAATTATTTACTTTTTCAGAAAAAGATCTTTAAAAAAGAAAGGAATTAATGTAAAAGAAATGATGACCAAGCTACCTGAATCGATCATAACTGACGAAGGAGCGCCAAGTAAAATAGAAAGATTAGCTCACGAAAATGATTAAAGAGCTTCAACAAAAATTTCTTTTTCTCTTTTTTAATACTATATAATCAATTAACTTAGAATATATCCATCATTCTTGCGTTCAACTAATCTTTGATCAAAAAATTTATCAAAATGCTTCTCAATCATTAAAAGTTCAGCGATAATTTCAAAATCTTCATACGAGTATTTTTTATATATTAAATTTTTACCCTTTAAATCTTCAAGCTTAACAACATCTTTTTCAGATAACTGTGCTAAGATTCTTTGATCTCTTTTTTTAATTATATCTTTAAAATTCTTTAATTCCTCTTTTACTTGTCTTTCACCTTCAATAACCCCTCTATGTCCTGTAACGGCTTCTTTAAATCTAATATTGATTAACTTATTAATTGAGGATTCAAATTCAATTAAATTAGCATCAATATTCCCATAATAGGGGAATTTAGTTAGATCTATATCGCCAAAAAAACCAAGTTTAGAATTAATTTCGTAAAATGCACAGTGTCCTGCCGTGTGGCCTGGAGTATGAATGATCATCAACCTAAGATTATCACCGACTTCCAAAATTTCATTATCATTAATTAAGTTATCGATTTTAGTATTCTTCATCCGTAAAAGTTCCAATAAGTTCAAAAATTCTGAACCAATTGGTTTATCTTTAATATTATAATATTCATTCATTTTTTCAATGTTTTCAATAATAGGCTTGTCCTTTTCATGACATAAGAAATTTGAACCTTTTAAAAGGCGATTTCCTGAGATGTGATCTTCATGCCAATGACTTAAAATTACAGAATTTATCTTAAATTCTTTTTTTGCACTTCTTAATATTTTATTAGATACACCTGTATCAATGAGATAATCACCAACTAAAATTGAGTTCGAATTAGGATATCTTGCATTTCTTGCTCCCTGAATGAAATAGATATCATCGGATAATTGGATAAAATCATTCATAAAAAATTGTAGGTTCCATTAATTGAAAAGAAAAATTAATAAAATCTCTTAAATCCTTCGATTTCAAATTTAGTTTCTGATAATAAAAAGAAATAGATACCATGTGAAATTATTTAAGTTAATTTCAAGTATAAATCATTTAATTCTAATATCCACTCCCAACCAAGACGTTCTAAGAAAAATATAAAATCAAATGAACTTATTTTACGAATATCCCGAAGATCATCTATAAATTCTTCAAAGAAATTTAATAGATAATTCTCTATAAACTTTTTAACAATTTTAAATTTTATAATTGGATTTAAAAAGAAAATAATAGTAAATTCATCTGTAAATAGAATCTGTATTTTTATATTAGTTCCTGTTAGTTCAATAGAAGGTAAGTCTTGAATATTTATTTCTTCAGATACTCTCTTTAAAGCGCAGACATACATCGGAATAAGATCTAAATCAAAAATTTCTTCCTTTCTTGAGTCGTTCATTCCTCTTTTAATAAAATATTCAAGAGCACCTTTATACAATTCAAAAGAAACTATACTTTTTCCATCATTATCAGAAATTAGGCATCCAATGATAGGTGGTGTAGATTCCAATAGTGCATCTGAGTTATTGCTCTCAAAAAAATTAGTTTCATTTAATATTAAATTTTCTACAAGCATTTTCTTAATCAATCTGTAATTTATCTCTAATAATATGATAATTCAACAATAATATTCATTTAAAAAATGATAACAAAAAAATTTAATTTTGTGATTTTGACACATAAATATTCTTTTTTGCACACAAATAAAAAAATAGTATGATATTAGAAATTATTCTTTTAAAGCGTAATAACACCGTTTTGGTGAATAAACCGTTCCTTCGTCTCTTAATTGCTTAATAACTTTAGAAACTTCTTTTGATTCGATACCTAATGAATTTGCAATGTCACCTGGCCTTAAGGGCTTATCTGAACTTTTAAAAACCTCAATAACTTTATCTTTTTCTGACATAGTTTCCAATATTTAAATTTTAAATTAAAACTTATAATAATTTTTACTAAATAATAAATTACGAAATAATTTTAAGTTTTTATTTTAATTAGAATCTAAAGATATAATATAATTCTCGAGGCAAATAAAATGAGAAATGAAGATTTAATGAGATTATTAGCAGGTATTGGTGGAGGTGTAGCATTAATTGAAGCGATATTAGGATTTAACGAAAGGAATTTGGATAGTACTAGAATCATAACAGTAGTAATTGGAATTGTTCTAGCTGTTCTTGTTTTACTTGCAGTTATTAGGCCTGATAATCCCGTTCCTTTAAATTGGATATTGCTTGTTGTAATTGGGATAATAATGATAATATTTAGCAGCCTTGCAGGTGGAATCCTGACATTAGTTGCTGGATTTATAGGGTATACGGAGAAATAATTCAAGATAATAGTACATCATTATTTTAAAATTACCTGAATGAATTTTTGTGTTTTTGTTAAATTATAGATCTTTTTATCATTTCTGTAAAAAATAATATGATAATATAAATCTAAATAAATAAATGAGATTTAGGTAATGTATTATAATTGCCCTGTTTGTTCAGGTATGAAAAAGCCTAAAATCATAAGATATTTTCCTCCAGTTATCGTAAAATGCGTGGAATGTGGTTATGAAAATTCAGAACAAGAATTCATAAAAGAAAAAAAAATACACGCAACACTTCTACTTTGATTTGATGGCGTTTTCTATATTTTTTTCTTTTTTCTAATTATTAATAACTTCTAGCAATGTAAACTGTACATGTTGCTGATTGATCGCATATCAAACAGGTAGCAAATTCATGTTTTTCCTCATCCACTCGTTTTCCTCTAACAAAAGCTCCTAATTCTTTTTCTACTACTTCTGCACAAGATTCTCCTTCTTTACCAATTGAACAAAATCCGCAACATACGATTTTGCCACTATTGATTGCTTCAATAGCTGCATCTTTTTCATAAACACATTCGATTTGAGATTCAAAATCGATTAAAGACTTTTGCTTTATTTCTATCGTATAATTATTTGCTAACTCATTCACCATAGTTTCTATTTGATCTTCTTTTACAGTGAATCTCATATCATCATGACGTTTTACTATTACAATTTGTTTTTTTTCAATATCTTTTGGTCCAATTTCAATTCTAATTGGTACACCTTTTAGCTCCCAGTAATAGAACTTATTTCCTACAGATTCATCTGACTCATCAAGTTTAACGATATATTTATCTTTCAAAAGATTGTATATCTTTGTTGCTTTTTCTAATACTACTTTCTCTTTACCCTTGTAAATTATTGGGATAATAACTATTTGAATTGGAGCTAAATCGAATGGAAGAATCAACCCTTTATCATCCCCGAGGTATGCAACCATTGCACCATATATTCTGCTTATTGCGGGTCCATAACAAGTTTGATATCCAAATTTCTCCTCACCGTCACTATCTACAAATTTTACATCAAATGGTTTTGAAAAATTTTGTCCCAATAGATGAGTAGAAGGTAATTGAAGAACTTTTCCAGATCCCATTAAAGCATCTGCGGCATATGTAGCTATAGCACCAGCAAATTTATCCCACTGTGGTCTTTCGAAGAAGATAATAGGAATTCCAAACTCATCTTGAAGCATTTGATAGGTCATTTCCATATCTTCTTTCACTTGAGCTTTAGCTCCCTCCATTGTTGCAAAAACGTCATGTCCTTCAATCCAATGAAATTCTCTGGCTCGGAAAAAAGGTCTAGTCATTTTTCCTTCATAGCGCCATATTTGACAAGAAAGATACCTTTTGAAAGGTAAATCCTTATAACTTCTAATCCAGAGTGAATACATTTTATATAAAGCGGTCTCACTTGTAGGTCGTAAAGCAAGTCGTTCACTTAACCTACCTGAGCTGCCTGCTTCTGTAACCCAAAAAACCTCTGGGGCAAACCCTTCAATATGATCAGCTTCCAATAAAAAATTACTCTCTGGGATTAGTGAGGGCATAGTTAATGGCATATGACCATTTTTTTCCATTAATGCTTCATATTTCGCGTACATCTTTTTAATCGTAATGGTAGCCCATTCACGATAAACTACAAAGCCTTTAATATTATACCGAATATCGGCTAATTCTGCTTTATTAATTAATTCCGTATACCAACCAGAAAAGTCTTCTTCTTTTGATACTGTAATGCTTGTAATAGGGGCTTCTTTTTTCTTTTTAGCCATCGATAATCACCAATTATAATATATCAAGAGTTAAATATTTAATGAGTTATAGGAAATAAAACGTTAAAAATCTTCCAAAAAAGAAATCTATTACTTTATTTTTAAAATAAAGTTATCTATTATCTGCTAATAAATCAGCATCAGTAATTATCGATCCTGTTAAAGCTTCCCTTTCAGTTATTAAATCAGTTAACTCTACCAATAAAATGGCCGCTTCATAACCTTTAGAGTTTAGATATTGTTTTAACTCTTTGCCTATAGATTTTAGTTTCTCTTCATCCTGAGAAAAAACAGAATAATGTATTACTGTTCTTGGATTTTCAATAATTTTAAATTCACGGATATGCATATCTTCTACCATTAGAATTGATACTATGTCAGCTCCCGCAATTTTACCAATTTTTTTAATTTCTTGTTCCAAAGGACCCATGGCAAAATATTCTCTACTCTTCTTTTCAATTTTTTCTGTTAAAATTTTCTCCAATGTTTCCCTTGTGCTCGGATCATAAAAAGCTGTGAGTTCATTAGTGCATATTTGCCTATACTTTCCTGAAATTAATAAATCTTTTTCTTTTATGAAATTAATTAATGCGTTATAATATTTATCATCAAGTTTTTGAAAATTTTCAACATTTCTAATATAATCGGTAAGCTTGTCTATCAAATCATAATAAAATTTTAATGTTGATTTGATATCCAACTTATCATTCATATTTTTTATCTCTGGATAAAAAACTTTTAGAATTTGATTCACACTCTTATTACAAAGAGCGCATAATTTAGCTATTTTATCAGCATATTTAATAGATCTATAATTTAACAATTCAAGAATATCATTATCTATATTAGATAAGTCTTCAAAGATTTCTGAGATTTTATTTCTGTACTTTTTCTCAATATAAGACATTCTATAATGAAGATAGATTAATCCTTAAAAACTTTATATAAAAAGAAAGAGATAAATTTGTTCTTTAAAACTTATAGACCAAATATTAATGCAACCGTCATTACTGATCCGCTAATTAAAGAAACGGTAAAGTTGTCATTTAGATTGAACGAGAAAAGTTCCACTAAAGGAGCTGTAACTCCTCCGACAATTAGAATCCAAATAGAAATATTCAAAGTGGTTGAGAGGATAAATATACAAATAATTACACACCCTACATAAGCAAGTGTACCTTCAATCGATTTTGTTTCATGCAAAATTTTATGCCTTCCGAAAGCTAAACCAAAGATTTTACTAAAAATATCACCAAAAACAAGAAATACAAGTGCAGTTATGGCAATCTCTTTCTCAAAAACGAGAATTGCTATGAAACCAGCGACAAGAAAAAGAGTCATAGAAGAGAAAGCTTTGGCTTCACTTTTCCTAAATAAAGCTTTAACCTTTTCAGTTAACAATTTGTTAGTTTGCTTATTCATGAACCTAAAGATATCAAGAAATATAAAGCATAAAGCAACAATACCGATAATTACAAGGACGACATTTTGGGGGTAAAAAACATAAAAAACGACAAATAATATTGCAAAAGGTCTTATCGCAACACGCCACCAGTGAGTCTTAAAATTTTCATCATCAATTTTAATGCTCTTACGGCTGAATACATTATAAGCCCCAATTGCAGTAATGTGAGCAAGAATTAGCCAAAAAAACAAGTTATATGGGTTGTTCGAATAAAAAATAAAAACTCCATAACCAAGTACAGGAAGTACTATCATTGGTAAAATACTTCCTGTTTTTGTGATGTAGGTAAAAATCGCAACAAGAGAAAGTAACAAAGCTATAATGAAGTATATCTCATATCCGGAAATAAAATAATTTACTAAATGAAACAGCATAATTCCAGTAGCAGCAGCAACACCTTGACCACCTCGAAATTTAAGGTAAAAGGGAAATACATGGCCAATAATAGTTAGCAGTCCGCTTATTTGAATAAAAATAAAATCAGCTCCCATAAGATTTGCAATAAGCATTACTAATAGACCTTTAAGTGTATCATATAGAGCAGTTGGAATCGCATATCCAATACCAAGAGTACGATACACATTTGATGTACCTGCATTCTTTGTACCAACTTCTCTAATATCAATACCCTTCATTTTCCCAAATAAATAACCGGGATTTAAAGTACCAGCAAAATATCCTAACAATAAACTAAAAATATCTACTAACAGAATAATTGGATCCATAAGGCAAACTCATTGAATTTATTTTGATTAGACAATAATGTCTTAACTGTCATTTTTATTAAAAGTTCGTATTTCAATAATATTATCTTTTATATAACTTTTTAGATGCATCTAAAAGTCATTGAATTAAATTCCCTTAAAAATAACTCAAATAAAATTGAGAAAATATATTGCCTATTTCTTTAAAATTCTATATAAATTTGTAGAATAATGGGTAAAAAATTATATATATAAAAAAAGAAAAATAAAAAAATCTAATAAAATGTTCAATGTGTTAAAGATGAATTAAACTAATTTACTCTTAATCTGTTTCGATCTACTTCTAAGTGTCACTTCTGTGACCTTTGCTACTTCAGATACTTCTGCTTGTGTTTTACGGCAGTTGCTTGACTTAGCAGCCATATATATTACGCTTGCAGCTAATCCCTTTGGGTCTTTACCAGTTCGCAACAATCCATTTTTTGATGCTTTAGCTAGCATGTTAATTGCTTTCTTTTGAACTTCCATTGGCAAATTTAAGTCATTTCCAAAGCGAAATACTAATTGCTCAGCAGTAATTGGCTTATACTTTAAGTTTAATTCTGGAAGTACCTCTTTTACAACCATCCCTAAACTTCTGTGAACAGTTCTCCTTGGTGTCATAGAAGCATCGCATACTTCTTCTAATAATCTTGGAAATTCGTGTACCCTTATAGCAGCATATAAAGAAGCAGCAATAAATCCGTCAATTGAACGCCCCATTGTCAATTTCTTCCTAGCTACAACACTGTAAATTTTCCAAGCAGTTTCTTTTATATATTCTGGGATGTTCATCTTTGAAGTCAACATTTTTAATTTTGGTTTAGCTTCCCAGAAGTTACGTTCGATGCTAGAAATCAATGAATTCTGAATTTTAGATAATCTTGAAAATAATGTCTTACCTTTGGCGTTAATTAGCCGTCCCTTTGAATCTATCTTTGAGTTAGGCAGCATTGTGCGAGGCCCGAACTCTCTCCACCGGGGTTCTGTTCTGCGACGCTTGTTAACTTCTTCGATCGTATACGCGCGACGCTCGTTTCCTACAAGGTTGCGGCTCTGTATCAATCCACAGTTCAAGCATACCACATCTCCATCTTTGGACTCAATGCAAGGATTATCACAGCACTGCTCATTACAGCTCGATTCATCTGAACTAACAACTCTTCCCGAGTAGTTCCTTAACCTATCTTTGTAATCCATAATCTTTTACTTTTTTGTATTAATTTTAATTATAATAACTAAATACCCATTATAAAATGTAATCATTTTAAATTATAATATTACTCAAGGAAAATTTGAGATTTAAAATTATTCAATAAAATATTAAGGGAGTCGAATATTTAAAAATATTTTTGTCTGAGAATGTTCGTCGTGGGGCAACAAGCCCACAGACAAAAATGGAAAAAAATTATTCCATAGATAAATCTAGATAATATTTAGATAATTAGGAAACCAAATGAGGTTCTTAAGGTCACACTCAACACAATGCCAAGAATTTAATATTGGAAAAAAAATCATATCGTTTTTAATACTTCCACAAGTAGGGCACTTACAAATAGAATTATCTAGAGATCTTTGTAAATCTAAGATCTCTCTATCGAGTTCTAGCTGCTTTTGTTCCTCATCAATTGATAAGTTTTTATCGGTAAATATAATAGCGTTCCTTAAAGCATTCAATGCTGCGATTTGATCCCAGTGTGCTAAAGAAATGATTGCTCTTAAATTATTCCTAAATTCTCTAAAAATAGAGTTTCGAATTGAAATTGGTCTATATTTTTTCATCTATAATATAAAGAAAAAAAATGTTAAATTTAAATATATTTAAGTTAGAACCC
>JBHLJZ010000085.1:0-16884 GCA_048887165.1 Candidatus Hodarchaeota archaeon
GCAGTAGTTATATTTAAGAAAATTGTTAAAGATCTAAAATAAACCTTTCTTTTACAAAAATTATTAAAAAAAAAAATAAAAAAAATTATTTTGTTCTATATTTTTCAATTTTAAAGACTCTGTAGAGATCTTCAATACCAGTTAGGATTATAATAACAATAATTGCTATCATTCCCCATCTGAAAGCATCATAGAATTCAGGTGACATTCCTATGTTAATGAATGTCTCAGTCACGTTATCATATTGTAACCATGGAATTATTTCTGGACGGTTCATTAGTACTATGACAAATGGTATTAAAATTGCTTTTATAAACAATGTAATAAGGTGTATTACTTGATGAGTTCCTGGTTGACGATTACCAATAATTCCTCTCGTCATATCAAAAGTACCCTCTCCAATTATAAATAAACCAAAAATCCTAAGCAAAAGTAGAAAGTCTGGATTTAATAATGTCACAGGAAATGGCTGGATTATGAAAATGACTCCAATTATCATTTGTATTCCCCCACCAATAATCTCACCAACAGGCTTTATAAAGGGTTTTATAGGTATAATACCCTCAATTGCATACTTTTCCTTTTCGAGCTGCTTTTTTGACTTGAAATCTTCAGGAAAGTATCCTTCCATCGAAAGAACAACAAATATAATCGTTATTATCGTAAAAGAAAAAAGAAGTCCTATTTGAAGCCCTTGTACTAAACCTACGATAAATTGACCTAAATTGAATCCATTAAATATGACGTCTACTATTTGTGCAAGGACGTTAAGTGCAATAACAATAGTAAAAACTACGCCAATAACCTTTAAATAGAGCGGCCACATTTCCTTGGTTATATATACTTTTGGGGTACCTCTTTTTTTATATTCTTTTGCTATGCTTTCTGGTGTTCCCATATGAGAAATTGCTTTACGAACACTCTCTTCTGTTGCTTGTCCTGTTTCCGATAACTCTTTTGCCTTTGTCCAAATATGTTCTTCGAGATCAATTAAAATATCTTTATTTTCTTTTTTATCTTTTAACCAATCGGGAAGTGCTTTTTTTACTTTCTTTATAAATTCTTTCACAAAATTTTCCATAACTTTTTCACTCATTTTTTTAAACCTCTTTCATGTAATTCTTTTTCAATATTATGTCCACATACATCACAATAGCGCAATTCTAAATTTATTAGTGCAATTTTATTTGCACACATTGGACAAAATAAATAACGATCTTGTTTTAAGTTTATGTTAATATCAAATAAGGGTGCAATAGCTTCACTCAATTTAGAGTAAAAACCAGATAGATAATTGAATAATTTTACACCATAATCCGTCATAAAGTAATATTTCCTTTTTCTACCTTCTTTTTCTCTTTCAGATTCAATGATATCTTCATCTTCAAGTTTTCGAAGTAGAGGATATAATGTACCTTCTTCAATTATTAACATTTCATTTGTTTGCTCTAGTAAATCCTTCGATATTTGATAACCATGTACTCCATCATTACCATACTGATTAATAATCGATAAAATGCATAGTGTCGAAAGTCCTCGATTTATTTCAGATTCAATTTTGGAAGCATAATCTTGAAATTGTGGATCCAATCCTTTTACTCGTTTTATCATTTATTTCAACTCCATTTTTTAAATTTATTTTTCTTTTTCAATTTTCTGATCCGGAATCATCACATTTTCCCCTTTATCGGTTAGTTGTTTAGAATACCCCTTCCATTCAAGAATTCTTAAAATTATTATGGCAAGAAGAAACATTAGAAGTACAAAGGGATTATTAGAACTATAAATAAAAGTAGTTGTTACTATCAATGAACTATGGGCGAACATCGCAGTAAGTAAATTCTTATTTGATAAATTATAGAGAGAATCAATTATAAATGAATGACCAACCATCAAAAGATATGAATAAAGAGTGACTTCCAATCCATTCGCGATATTTATCGGTTGGTGCCATATCCACCAAAAAGAACCTACCAATAGACTTCCAATCTGTCTTCCAAATCTTCCTTGTAATACTCCTAACGCAAAACCTCTCCAACATGGTTCTTCGAAAAGTGGACTAGAAAGCAAACCTGCAAAAAATAGTAATGGAATTATTCCAATAAGCCATAAACCAAGTGTCTCTAAAGGTTCATTTTTAAAAATGAAGAGATAGATTTCATTTCCAACTAAAAAATTGATCAGATTACCTATAATCGTTAGAAATGGTAGTGTTACCGCAGAAATAGGTAACCACATTGTTTTTTTTCCTTTTAAACGAATATGATCGAAAATCTCTTTAATACTTATTGCTCCTTTAGAAATTTTATCGAGCAAGATCATGGAAAATAGCGGTGCTAATCCTCCAATTGATTGTCCAACAATAATCGGAATTTTAAAATTAATGATATCTAATTGACCTAATGCCATAGGTATCCATATTAACCAACTAAGAGTAAGCGCCATTAGAAAAAATATTAATATCATATATTTCTCAACTGATTTCTTCATAATTATAGCCATTTTTAGTGATTATTTCGGTTTTTATATAAAATAGTATTTATTCAATACTATATCATGAACAGTATAGAATGCATCGTATATAAATCTTTAGGATCAAGTTCGAATTCTTTAAAATTAAAACATAAAAATTTATTACATTATACTCTTTAATTGTTCCTAGAATAGTCATGGGATTAACAAAAGACCTTAAAAACAAGCTTGAGACGCTAATTTCTTTTTTCAAGGGCAAAAAAGTTATTGTGGCTTTCTCAGGTGGAGTTGATAGTAGTTTACTTGCATTTCTCTCAAAAAAATATGCTAAAAGGACACTTCTTATAACAGAAAAATCGGTTCTTTACCCTGATGATGAAATTCAAGATACACGCAATTTTGCAAAGAATTATGATATTCCCCACATTATTATTGAAAGAAATCCCCTTGAAGATGTTAATTTTAAAAAGAATCCATTAAATCGGTGCTATATTTGCAAAACAGGATTATATTCAGATATTATTAAAATTAAAAATGATAAGAATTTTGATATTATTCTTGATGGATCAAACTTAGATGATCTCTCTGATTATAGACCCGGAATGCAAGCATTAAAAGAACTGGGTATACGAACACCCTATATTGATTATAAAATAACTAAACACGAAATAAGAGAAATCTCAAATTTTTATAACTTAGATGTAAAATCTAAACCTTCGATGGCGTGTTTTTCATCAAGAATTCCCTATAATCAAACAATTGATGAAGATAAATTAAAAATGATAAGCGAGGCAGAAAAATTCTTAAAAGATAATTTTAAACTAACTCAATTGAGAGTCAGATACCATGATGAAAAATTAGCTCGTATTGAACTTTTACCAAATGAGTTGTTAATTCTAATGAATACTGAAAACTTAGAAAAAATTAAAACTAAATTTAAGGAATTGGGTTTCTATTATATAACAATTGATATTGAGGGGTTTCGTAGTGGCTCTATGAATTTACCTATAATGAAGAATAAAGTAAAAGAATAATTTAATAGTAATAGGAATTTTATTTGTGTAGTGATTTTTTATAGATATGGTTCAATGAATAAGACATTAAATCCTTGATTGAGCCTTAACGTACTCAATTATCTTTTTCCTTTTATCCAAAGCTATTTCTGCTGTTTTCTCTATATTCCTTTCCATTAATTCTATACCCTCAGGAGTTGCTTCTCCTATTTCTTGCTTAATTTTAGTATAAGCTGATTCTCTAAAACGTGGTAATATCTCTAACTTCTGCTCATCTTTATAAATCATTGAAACTTGGTTTGAATTATCAACATATCCAATTTCAGCGCATTTAATACTATTATTTGTAAGATCACGAATTATTTTTTTAGTAATATTTTCAGGACAATATATTAAAAGAGCATCTAATGATACACCAAGATAATCGACACCTACATTTTTTAACAGTTTTAGAACTTTTGGATTAACTAATTGTCTTACTTCATCTTCAAAGATTGTAACACCACATTTAGCTTCATAGTTTATTTCATATAAATCTCCTCTTAGGCCTCCGTTTGTTACATCACACATAGCACGGATTTGGTCAACATAATCAGAATTTAGAATTATTTCACATGCCTCTAAAAACTTTATGTTGAGTGTCTCTTTAACGATATCGTGATTTCCTGAATATATTGCTGTTGTTGTTATTGTTCCTCCTCCTGCTCCTTCTGTCATTAAAATTCTATCTCCTGGTTCTATATTCCTTCGAGCAAGAACTCTGCTAGTAATTCCTACGGCTCCAATACCCCCTACAAATCTATCTCCTATTACCATATCTCCCCCTATTCTAAGTGTAGAACCAGCAGTAATAGGAACTTTGGCTAAATCTGAAATTGCAGACACCCCTGCCATAAAATCAAACAATTTTCCTACATCAGCATCATCTCCAAGATGAGTATCGATCATTATCGAAATAGGTTTTGCACCTTTGACATATAGATCTCTTAATGCAGCTCTCGATACATGAAATCCACAAATAAACGGAAAATCGCTTAGTCTTGAATGTATGCCTTCCATTTTTGTTACAATTATAAGATTTTTACTATTCAAACAATCATTCAATTTATCTATGTCTTTTAAGCGAACTGCTCCTGCATCATCGAGTGAACCAGGAGCTAGATAAGCTTTGGATCCTGTTTCTGATAAAGCTGCAATCAATTTATGTACAAAAAAATCACCAACACCTCTACAACCAACACCTTGTTTTCCAACAGTTATATTTGTCCTATTGAATTCTAATAAATTTTTGATAAATGGATCTGAGACGTTTTTAATATCGCTATTTTTACACTCTTCTAAGACTGCTTTAGCAAGTTTAAAAGCTAAATCTTTATCAATATTTTTAAAGTCTAAATACTCTTTGACTAATCTATTAAGAATATCATTTTCAGAATTTCCTTTGTTTAATAATATTCTAGTTAAACCTTCTAAATCACTCATTAAAACTCACAAAGATAATTTAGTTTTAATAAAATTAACCTTTATTGAAATGTTTTAACTATTATAATTATAATATTAAGAAATTCTTTCTTCTTTAATATATTAGATTAAAATATTAAATATCAAAAGAATTTAATGAGAGACTTCACTTATACTTGTTGCTTTTTCAATATTCTTGAATAACCTTTCAAGAGTAAAGGGCTTATCTTTAAAACTAAAGGCGCCAATAGAAAGTGCTATATCTTTAATAGTTTTATCTGCACTTGCGATTATAATTCTTGGTTTAACGTGAGTAGAATTATTCAAAATTTCTTTAGTCGCATCAATTCCATTTTTAATAGGCATTCTGTGATCCATTAGAATAATATCTGGTTTGTTTTCGAAATTTTTATACATATTTACAGCTTCCTCCCCATCTTTTGCTGATCCTAAAACATTATACCCGCTTAAATTAAGTGCTTTTTCATAAAGCAGTCTTAAAGAGTGATCATCTTCAACAATTAGTACATTTATTATTTTTTTTCACCATTACTGAAATTTTTCTATATTAAAGAGACAATTATTTTCTCTCACTAACCCAGTTAAAAATATAATAAGAAAACCTTATATAAATATCTTCTACTAAAACTAACTTCTTTACAAATCTGTTAGGACTTACTTTTCTATTAAAATAGTATAATTCTATAAATCCATAAGTCCTTTAGAAGAATTAATAAAAAAATTTCATATTATAGTAAATTTAAATTATCTTGAAAATTCATTATCTTAGCTTTGAATTTTTTCTTGTCAGACTAAAATGAAAATAAGAATAACAACTCCTTGTCGCATCCATCTCTCTTTAATTGATGAAAACGGATACACAGGCAGAGTCGATGGAGGGATCGGTTTAATGTTAGACCGTCCTAATGTAGTTTTTGAAGCATCAAACCACGCAGAAGAATTTAAAATTGAAGCCCATAAATATTATAGGGAATCAATTGAAGTAATAAACGAGCAAGCCTCTAAGGTTTTCAAAGCATTCAATATTAGTAATAAAAATTTTCACTTCTATCTTAGAAGATATTATCCAAGCCATGTAGGCCTTGGTTCAAAAACGCAATTGTCCTTAGCTATAGCTAAAGCGATTACTAAATTGAAAAATATTAATGATGTTTCTATAAATCAATTAACTAAACTTGTAGAGCGAGGTGGAACGTCTGGTATTGGATGGCGTGGGTTTGAATATGGAGGTTTTATTTTAGATGGTGGACATGACTTTGGAAAAGGAAAAGAGAAGGAGACTTTTTTACCATCATCAGCTTCAAAGTCTGCAAATCCTGCGCTTACAATTTTAAGGTATCCTATTCCAGAAAATTGGCGTTTTGTCCTTGTCATTCCAAACATAAAGAAAGGAGCTTATGGAGATGAAGAGATAAGTATTTTTCAAACTCATGCTCCAATTCCGAAAGGAGAAGTAAATGAAGTTTCACATCAAATTCTAATGAAAGTAATTCCTGGTATATTGAAAAATGATCTAAAGTGCTTTGGGGAGGGCTTGAGAAGAATTCAAAGTATTGGATTTAAAAAAGTTGAGATTGACCTTCAAAATGAGGTTGTGAAAGATATTTTAAGATTTTTTGAGGAATATGGATTAAAAGCCTATGCTATGTCATCATTTGGACCTAGTGTTGTAGGTATAACTGAGAATGATGACCAAGCTAATCAGTTACTCAAATTGGTCCAAATACGTCTCAAAGGAACAGGAGGTCATATATATATCTGCAAACCTAATAATTGTGGAGCTAAAATTGAATATTTAGATGATGTATAATGTCTAAATTTAATGAAAATATCTACTTTTCTCCTCAGATTAGTCGTAGAGAGCGAGCTTGTTTTGAAACAGGTATTAAACTTGGAGCTCTTTATCACATTTTATGTGGAATTCCTATTTCTTCAAACACAGAAATTATTGCTTCAATCGAGAGAGGAATTGAAGCTTCTATATCATGCCAGCCATTTGTTAAATTTGTTAAAATAAATATCGATAGAAAAAATATCATTGGAGATAAATCTACTCCATTTGCCTACGATGAAATCACCGGAAAAATAATTCGAGCAGAATTAATTGTTGAATATGAAACAATTCAAATTTTAGCAAAGATAGACTGGGTTGAGGATTTAAAATACCCTCTGATGTTTATTCAAGAAATAATAGAAAAAGGTTAAGTATTCATATTTTAATAAATTTTTCGATTAAATCTATTGCTTTTAACGCATTCAAGTTTTTTCCAAATCTTCTTACGTCTTTAATATTTATATCAATCATTCCTTTAAACTTTGAATATAATATTTGATCCTTTTTTTCATGAGCTAATTTTAATCGTGTGGCTAAAATAATGGATTCTAAAGTTAAGTTTTCAGCTCTGTTAAATAAATTGTATGATTCTTTAAGTTTCATTACCTTCTTAATAATTAAATTGAATTCTGATAATATTGATTTGCCTAGATTATTCTCTTTAACAATTTCTTCCTCTTCAATAGCTTCACATATTAAAACGCCCCATGCTTCATTAATAAAAGGAATATATAATTTTTTTGAATCAACAATTTTATTAGAAATCTTTTCAGTTACAATATTTTTATCAACTTCTAAGAAGCCATAATAATTTTCAGGAAACTTATTTAAACCTATTTTTGAATGTGATTCTTTTAAGGATGCTAAAGCATATAAATAAATATTATCAACAAAATTTAACGAAATAAATTTATTTAGTTTGAGATTTTTGAAAGTAACTGTACTATGATAAGGGCTTATTTTAATTAATTTATCTTCTATTAATCTAATACCCATACATGATGTATTTGGTATAATTTTATCTTTAAATATATTATAAGTTATGGCTAATACTTCATATAAATAATCTTTTTTCAGTCCAAGCTTTTGATAATTGAGTTCCATTAGGTTAATTCACCAGTTTAATATAATTTTTAATAAGATAAATTAGAAAAAAAATAAAAAAATAAAGTAAATTTATTTTAGTCTTTCCTCTGATAAGTGGAGATGATCCGTTTCTACTTCTACAAAGGCTTGAAAAATTTCTTTAACACGGGAATTTGTAGATTCTTTTGCAGCTTGTTGATAAAACTTTATAGCCTTTTCTTCTCTCTGATGAGATTCCTCAAGATTTGGTTTATATTGTTCAGAACAAGCGTCATATTCTGGTAATTCTATTTTATTTAGTTTTAAAATTTTTTTCCAAACAGAAGCATGTTCATTTTCAACTTTAGATAAAATTTTGAACAATTTTTGTCCTTCAATATTAGGTGATTTTTTACTAGCACATTTATAAAAAATCGTATTTGATATTTCCACTTCTAATGCGTGTTCAGCATTTGTCTTATCTCTTTCGTTTAATTCAACATCCCAATCTCCATTTTCATTATAATCTTGAGCTTTTATCAGATATTTTTTGTATGCCCCACAGAAAGGACAACGACTAGGAGGCTTTTCACCAATGTAGGCTTCTCCGCAAATTTTACAGACATAAATATTTATAGTTGCGATTTTTAGTCTCACCTTATGTAATTTTTTACTTTTAAGAAAATTTTCAAACTTATTAATTTTCTTATTGAAATACTTTAGATCAATAGAATAGAAAAGCAATTATTAAAAGCTAATAAAAATAAACAAAATTATTGAACTGTTATAGATACTCAAATTACAAAACTTCTGACTTTCATTGTATAGAGTTATAGGAATCGATCCTGGATCATTAAGCTGGGACTTCTTTGGTATAGAAGATGATGAAATAATATTAGATGCTTCTATTCCATCTAAAG
This sequence comes from Candidatus Hodarchaeota archaeon, assembly GCA_048887165.1. Classification (GTDB taxonomy): domain Archaea; phylum Asgardarchaeota; class Lokiarchaeia; order Sigyniarchaeales; family SOKP01; genus SOKP01. Next base: position 8,787 of record JBHLJZ010000085.1, read on the forward strand.
AATTGATTAAAGAACCACAAAAAGCTATTTCAATTATAAAGTCCATAGAAGATATCGATTTAATGGTTGCGCCCAGTGGATTTGGCCTTCCATTAAAGAAAGTTAAAGATCTAACAGAGAAAGATATTTTTTATACACTTTTAAAATTTGATAAACAAGAAAAAAGTATGTTAATTGGGTTAGGTGAAGTTTTACGTATGATTAAAGCAGAAACTATACCCGGGATAATTGTTCCTGGAGTTAAACATCTTCCTACAATTCCAAGATTTCGAAAAATTAACAAAATTGATATGGGAACTGCTGATAAGTTATGTACCGCTGTAACTGGTATAAGAGATCAAATGGAACGTTTTCAAATTAATCCAGATCAGACAAATTTTATAATGGTAGAGATCGGATATGGATTTACTGCAGTTCTAGCAATTGAAAATGGGCAAATCATTGATGGGATTGGTGGTTCTAATATAATGGGATTTCGAGCATGTGGAAGTCTTGATGGAGAACTAGCTTATTTGATTAAAAATATAAAGAAAAGAAATATATATAAAGGGGGAGTTGCTTTTATAGCTGGTTATGAAGATTTAAGCCTTAGGGAAATCTCATTGCTAGCAGAAAAGGATGAACAAACAAATATGGCTTTAAATGCTTATATCTCTGATGTGAAAAAAGCAGTCTATGGAATAAGTTCCTCATTTTCAGATAAAAGTACCATTGAAGAAGTTTTATTAGCAGGACGGGGAGCTGATTTAACTTATTTAAGAGAAATAATCTTTAAGAACTTAAATGGTGTTGCTCCGGTTAAGTTAATGAAATCTTATAGTCATTTATCAAAACATGCTGCACAAGGAGCGGCATTTATAGCAAATGGATTACTTGGAGGAAAATTTGAACCAATCATATCAAATTTAAGAATAAAAGAAGCAGCCGGTTCAATTCTAGATGATATATTTATTCCATTTGATAAAGATAAATTATTAAGTGATTTCGATTAAAAAGATTTTAATTATTACTGGTTTCAATAGTTTTCCTATTATAAAAAAACTTATCAAGCCTATAACAGATTATGATATCGATATTTATAAAGCAAATATTTCTATTTCTGCTTTTCTGTCGGAACTTATGACGGATGATATATTAAGAGAATCATCTTCACTAAATTATGATTTAATTTTACTTCCTGGTTTTGTCCAATGGGATACAACATCTCTAGAAAAAAAATGGGGTGTTAATATAAGAAAGGGTCCTGAATTTGCGTCAGATCTTCCTATGACAATTAAGCATTTAAAAGAAATTATATTATCTAATAAAATTCCAGCAAATAAATTATTCGAAATCTCGGGAGAAGGAGAATATAAAAAAATTATCAAAGAAAATATAAATTACGCTAAAGAACATATTTCTAATCATACATTTTATATTAATAATCAAAAATCAGATTTACTAATTGGTCGTAATCTTCCACCTCCTATTATTGCCGAAATTGTAAATTGTACAGAAAAAAGCGATGAAAACATCCTTAATAAAGTGAATCATTATATTGAATCAGGAGCAGATGTTATCGATATAGGATGTGTTTCAAATAAGCCTAATCATGAAAGAGTGAAAGAAATTATTACTCTTATTAGAAAAAATTATAACGTATTACTCAGTATTGACTCGATGGATAAGAATGAAATTATGGCTGCTGTTAATAATCAAATTGACTTAATCCTAAGTTTTGATATGGGAAATTATAAGGATTTTTTAGATATACCAAAAGATATACCAATTGTTATACTTCCTACAAATATGAGAGAAGCTTATTTTCCAAAAGAACCTGAAGAACGAACTACCAATTTGCTTAAGTTAACAAAAATTTTGAGAGAAGCAGGATTTAAAAAATTAATTGCTGATCCTTTATTAGAAACGCCTATAGCACCAGGTATATGTAATTCCTTAGACTCATATTTTCTCTATAAAAAAAAAGTTTCATTTAGAGAAAATTCTCGTTTAGAATTACCCCTCTTCTTTGGGATTTCAAATGTGGTTGAGCTTATGGATATTGACTCTGTAGGAATTAATGGACTTTTGGCTAGTATTGCAATAGAGTTAGATATGGGTATTTTATTCACTGTAGAGCACAGTACTAAGTTAATGGGAGGTGTTGCTGAATTAAAAAAGAGTATTAAACTAAATTATATCGCTAAAAATAAAAAAACTCCTCCCATAAATCAGGGAATCCATGTATTCAAAGCCAAAGGCAAGACTAGTCAGGAAGTTCCAGAAATTAATGAGAATAATGCAATAAATGTCGATCATCTAGATCCTCATTTTTTACATGATAACCAAGGTTATTTTAAAATTTATATAAACCATTACAAGCATAAGATCTATGCTCTCCACTTTTCCAATGATCATCAATTACTTAACACTCTGATTGGTAATAATGCAGAAGCACTGAGCAAAAAAATTCTTAAATTAAACTTAACTAAAGATTTATACCATATTAATTATATAGGACGTGAATTGAAGAAAGCAGAACATTATCTCTTTTTAGGGAAACCTTATATTCAAGATGAATAATAAGAATTTATTTAGAAGATAGGGTATGGCTTGGTCAATACCAATTAAAAGAAGCTTTTTAGCCCTAATTCCCATATGGGTAAGTTATTAAGGAAAGTTTTAATAAATTTCGACTATATCTAAGGTAGAAATTTAAATAATTGGTAGATTTAATGATCATATTTCCAACAATTTAATCACCTAACAATATAAGAATTATGATACCAAAAAATATGGAATTATACTTACGAGAAAAAATTCCTAAAACCGCTTTTAAAACACGTCTTATTAAAGAAGATAATAGATGTTATTTAGAGTTTGGATATAAGGATGAACATCTACTTTCTCGATTAGGTATAGTACGTGATAAAATTGGTCCAAAATTAGTTTCATGTATGTGGGATGAGAAGTCTCCTTTAGAAATCGGTGGATATTTAGTTGTTGATAATCTTTCTATGGGTTCACCATCAATGGGAGGGATTAGAATGCTTCCGGATATTAAACCATATGATATTCATAATCTTGCTCGGGGTATGACGTTAAAAAATGCAGCAGCGAATCTTCCTTATGGAGGGGGAAAATCAGGAATTGTAGCTGAACGAAATCACTCACAGAATGAGCATATCGAAATAGTAAAGGGATTTGCTAAATTGATTAAACGTTATAGAGATATTTATTTACCAGGACCTGATGTTGGAACCAACGATGCTGACATGAAAACGATTGCTATTGAAAATGGAATAGATAACGTATTATCAAAACCTGCTGATATGGGAGGCAATCGGATTGATGAACTCGGTGCTGCAGCTGGAGGAGTAATTATTGCTTTACGAACTTTGCTCGACATTATGCCTAGATTAAGGATTCTTCCTCAGTTTATTAATTTAGAAATTCCAAAAATGCAAGATCTAAAGATTATTATCCAAGGTTTTGGAGCAGTTGGTGCACACGCTGCTCGTATTTTAAAACAACGGATACCTGAAGCAAAAGTAATAGGGATTAGTGATTTAGAAGGTTATTTATATAATGAAAAGGGCTTACCAGTTGATGATCTTTTTAAATTATGGAAACAGAAAAATTTAGTGACAAATATATTTTTTCAAAAAGAACTTATCTCTGAAGGTTATAAACATCCCACTAAATTTTCAACAAATCCAAATAACCTATTACTCGAAAATGCATTTTGTTTAATCCCTGCAGCACCAATTTTTAATTATCTGGGAGTTTGGCCATCTGAAAATCCTTCTATGTTAGTTGATAGAATGGGGAAATGGGCAGTAATAGTGGAAGGTGCCAATACTTACTCTCCTGATCCTAATAGAAAAGCAGCTCGAATCCGTATGGAGCAAATAGTTTTTCGGGAAAAAGGAGTTATGATCGCCAATGACTATTTAGTAAACTCTGGAGGGGTCATATTTGCTGCTCAAGAGCATATCATCAAAACTCCTGATCATTTACAGTTTCCTGTAACCATTTTGGGTAATAAAGATTTGGTAGAAAAATGGTTAAAAGATCATGCTAAAGAATTTGCCGAACTTTCGAAGAACCGATTAGTAGCGGGAGAGCAATATAGAGAAAATGTAATTCATCATAACATGATTGAGCTGGTAGATCTTTTAGCAGCTAATCCTGATATGCTTCCATCTACGGCTGCCGAAAGAATTAGTCTCCAGCGACTTACAGCTAAGGAAAGTGAGCGCACGGCAAAAGAAATAATGATACCTATACCTACAATAGATGTTAATAGTAGTGTTCAAGAAGCAGCTGCGTTAATGATTGAAAAAAATAGTGGAATTATTACAGTTCTTTCAAAAGAAAAATTAGTAGGTGTTGTTACAGATTGGGATATTACCAAATCTACGGCGGAAGGATTTTGTGAAGGTAATATTGAATCAATTATGACAAAAGAAGTAATTACGGCATCTCCTGAATTCACTATTTTAGATATCGTGCGAGAATTTGAACAACATCAAATTTCTGCGATGCCAGTAGTACTTGAAGGAAAAGTTTTAGGAATGGTTAGTTCAGATTTGATAGCTCAACGTTATCTTTTAAGTTTACTTCAAACTCACTAATTTAATCAAAATAATTCAAAATATTATATAATGTATCTCTCTGCGCAGGTTGCTTTCCAGCTTCCTTTATTATTTTTACAATTTCTTTTGGAGCTAAATACTCTCCATACTCTGCTCCAGCACTTTTAGAAATATTCTCTTCCATTAATGTTCCAGAAAAATCATTCACTCCATAGTTAAGAGATACCTGAGCGAATTTTGGTCCTAATTTGACCCAAGAACATTGTATGTTATCAATATAATTATTAAAGAATAATCTAGAAACACAAAACAACTTCAAGTCTGCCATACCATAAGTTGTTTTTAAAGGAGAACTTTCCAATCTTGAGAGGATTGGTTTTACTTTAACAAAAGGTAGTGGAACGAATTCTGTAAATCCTCTTGTTTCTTTTTGTATTGTTCTTAAAATTTCTAAATGGCTGATTCTATCTTTTAAAGTTTCGATATGACCATACATCATGGTGGATGTTGTTGGAATCCCAATTTTATGAGCTTCCCTAATAATATCAACCCATTGAGTTGTTGTAATTTTGTTAGGACATATTATCTTTCTTACGTCGTCTACTAATATTTCTGCTGCTGTTCCTGGCATAGAATCCAAACCAGCATGTTTTAACTCTTTTAAAGTGTTTTTTATTGAGTTATCAAACAATTTTGACATATAATAAATTTCCTGAGGAGAGAATGCGTGAGTATGAATTTCTGAACTAATTGATTTAACTGTTTTAAGTAAATCTAAATAGTATTCAAATTTAAGTTCAGGATTAATTCCTCCTTGAATGCAAACTTCAGTACATCCATTATTTTTTGCTTCTTTAACCTTTTCTCTTAATTCTTGATAATTTAATAAAAAGGCATCTTTATGATTCTTGGGGACACTAAATGAACAAAATTTACAACCTTGGAAACATATATTTGTAAAATTTATGTTCCTATTGATTACAAAAGTAACAATATTATTCTTTTTCTCTTGACAAATGTTATCGGCGACATATTGCAGAGCAAAGAAATCTTTTCCTGAAACTTTAAGGAGTTTTAATGCATCTACTGTACTTAATTCTTCAGAATTAAGAGCCTTTACTAATATTTGTCTAATATCTGACTGAATTTGATCAAAGAGGTGAGCTTCTATCATTTAATTAATATTATTTATTGTTTTTTTAATACTTTCTGGACAAAAATCTGGTTTATAAATAAATTTTTCATATATAGGAAGCCGTTCTTTTAATTTAAATCCATTTATATTACATAATTTTTCCAAAAATGCAATTTCAGGCCAGGGTTTTTGAGGGTTTATAAAATCTTGAGTAATTGGTGAAATTCCACCGAAGTCAGTAATTCCCATTTCAAGAAATTCTTCTTCATAACCAGTAATTAAATTTGGAGCAACTTGAATAGCTATTTCATTTTGAAATATTAATTTTGCAATTCCGACTATTTTCAAAATATCTATAAGCTGTATTGGGATTAGCGGATGAAATGGGATTCCTGTTTTATAATCAAAATTTTGTAGGATTACCTCCTGAATATGACCATATTTTTGATGCAACTTTTTTATAACAAGAAGATCGTTTATTCTATCATATATTGATTCTCCAATGCCTAAAAGCAAGCCTGTAGTAAAAGGTATCTTAAGTCTGCCTGCATTATCTATATGCTCTAACCGAAGATTAGGTATTTTACCAGGTGAAAATTCATGTACACCTCCTCTTTTAAATAATTTTTTACAGGTACTTTCTAACATTAGACCCATACTAGCATTGAGAGGTTTTAGTTCTTTCAACTCATTATAGGATAAGTATCCAATATTTGTATGGGGTAATAGATTACTATTTAGCAATTTCAAACTAAGATCTTTAACAAAATGAATAAAATTATTATAATTTCTTAATTTTAGCTCTTCTTTAACTTTTTGAAAAATATATGGTTTTTCTCCTGACATTAAAAGTGTTTCTTTACAATTATAAGCAATAGCTTGTTGAATTAAATTGTTTATTTTATAATCAGGAATTAGAACTTCATTTTCTTGACCGTCTTCTTTTTGAATTTTATAGTTATAAAAACAATAAGCACATTGATTTTGACAATAATTTGAAAGAGAGAGTGTGAAATTTTTTGAAAATGTAACTACATTTTGTTCTTCTTTGGGCAAATAAGCTCTTATTTCTTTAACCTTTTCTTTTAACTCCTTATGAGATAACTGTATTAATTTTTTATATTTCATTATCTTTTTTTTTTGTAATTTAAAATTACATAATGATTTCTATGTGTGATATTATTCAAATTAAATCTTGGACTTTCGATCATTTTCGAAAATCCTTCTCCTTCAACCAAAGAGATCGATTCCTTTCCACCTACTATCCATGGGGCTATGGTCAACCGTATTTCATCAATTAAATTATTTTTAATAAAACTCCAGTTTAAATTTCCTCCTCCCTCTAATAAAATTGTCTTTATATCTGCTTTAAACAACAGTGGCATTAATTTTAAGAGATCTACTCTTTTTGCTTTTCCAGATTTTATTATTCTTATTTTTTTTGATTCATACTTTTTTATCTTTTCTAAGGGTACATTTTCTGTGGTACAAATTATAGTTGGATAAATATCTGGTTTATATTTGATAACATTGGAATCTAAAGGAATCGTTAAATTACTATCTAAAACAATACGATAATAACCTTTATGTTCATAGTATTTAACATGAAGTTTAGGGTTGTCTTTTATAATCGTTTGCTTACCAACCATTATTGCATCAACTTGGGTTCTAAGTTTGTGGATCTCTTTCCAATCATCATCATCTGATAACTCTGGATCTCCGATTTTTGAAGCTATTTTTCCATCAATTGTCATTGCAGCACTTAAGATTATATATGGCTTTTCATGTTCTTTCAAAGATTAATTCACCTTGTATATACAATCGTTTTATATTTTCTGATTTTGTTCTATGAACTATAAGAGGATAAATATTCTCATGGTCAACTTTATTGGTATAAAAATTTGGTTCATTCAAATCAATCATAAAAAAGTCTGCGAATTTCCCTTCTGCAATTGAACCTATCTCATTTCCTAATCCAAAATTTTTAGCAGCATTAATAGTGACCATTTTCAATAAATTTTTTGCTGTAATTAAGGGATTATTATGATCACGTCTTAAAACTTGAGAAATTTGATGTAGATAACGCATCTCTTCAAACAAATTAAGATTATTCGCCATAACGTTATCAGTACCTAAACAAATAGGAATATCCAAATCTAAAATTTCATTTATTGGAGGAAATCCAACCCCAAAATATCCATTACATCTTGGACATATCACTAATGAAATATTTTTTTTTTTAATTTCTAATAAATCTTCTTTAATATATTTTGTACCATGAATTATAACATCTATAAGATTATCTTCTATTATTTCTTTAATTATAAACTCATCCCTAGTATATTCAGCATCGTGACAAGCAATGATTTTCTTTTGAGATTTCTTT
>JBHLJZ010000086.1:0-16784 GCA_048887165.1 Candidatus Hodarchaeota archaeon
AAAATTAAAAGATTTTTATGTAAGAATTATGTAAATGCTTGTGTAAAAGTTACATAATACACTACATAAGGTTTATATATAAAAAATGCTATAAGTAACATGATGACAAAGTCAACGGAGAATTACGCACGGATAAATTTAGTTCTGAGCAAGGAAGATAAGGAAAAATGGGACGCAGTAGCAAGCGAACTACTTGGTATAAGTTTATCTCAATTAATAAGGGACTCGGTCAATGACTATATAAGTAGAATTGAACATTATGAACGAATAATAAGAAAAGACAGCTTAGAAAGGGCATTGGATGTATTAGAACCACAAATAGATAGATTAGTTCGTGATAAGATAGATAAATATTTGAGTATAGACTACGAAAAAAAGTAAGTTTATACGGGGTTTTGGTTCGGGCGGTTAAGAACAGAGCATTTTATGCGATAGTTCAAAATGGGTCTCTTGGTATTGAATTATAAAAAGAAAAGGGGGTGGTCTCATGAAGAAAAAAGAATTTAAAAAGCTTGAAAGAACCTTAATGCAATTGAGAATTAAAGAGTTAAAACAAGATATTAAGAGAAAAAAGATTCTGAACAAATTGGATTCTTTAGAGCTTTGGCTAAGAATGGTGTTAAAAACTGACTTTGAGACTAATAAAAAGAATGAAACAAGAAAAGATGAGCCAATAATGGCGATCTAGATGAGGTGAAAAAAAATATCTGTAATCATCTTAGGAGAAGAAAATGTACAGGAAATAGTTAAAATTGCAATTAACAAAAAAGTGGAAAGTTATAGATTTTTAATTCGGAATGGGCTAATAAAGGAAGCAGAAAATGTCTATAATCAATGGATTGCTTTAGCAGAGATTGCAGAAATATTTGGTATAGATTTTGAATCCATTAGCGCGATTGATAAAACAAAAAAACAGAAAAAGTTAAGCTGTTTAACGAAAAATCAGTTAGAAAAAATCATTGTATTGCTTTATAAGCATTTTATTAAATATAGGCTTTTAACTGTTGGAGAGTTTGATAAAATATTAAAAAATATTATAGAAAACGAATAAAGGGAGAGCAGATCAGAAATGAGTAAAGTAAAAGAGGATAAAACGATCGTTTTCAATTATAATGATGAAATAAATAATTTTGAAGAATTAGAGATTGATGATGAGATACCATTATATGAATTATTAGAGCCTGATCTAATATTGTTATTTATTGATAAAAAAAGATCAAAAGTTTGGCATTGGATTGGAAGTGAAACTACAACTAAGATGAAATTTATTGCAGCTATATTAGTTGAAAATGTCAGAGATAGTATTGGAATTTCCTTAAGAATAGTTCCTGTTGATGAAGGAAGTGAACCAGAAGATTTTAAGATTCTTCTCGGCTTAGAAGAGAAGCCTAAAATGAATAAAATAAACAATGGTCCAAACTATAGAGGTACATATGAAGATGAACAAAGATTAGATTCCTTAAAGCTTAAAGATATACTATTAAAATTAAGCAAAGTTAAAATTCCCAAGGATTATGAGAGAAAATTTGTTGTTGTGGATAATAAAATCTATGCTTATAAAGAATTCAAGTTGAATTATTATGGAACTATTGTATCAGAAAAGAAGCTATTCCCGTTAGAGGGTTATATTCCTGATGATTATTACTTACTATGGAATTGTGTTTTAAGATTGCATTTTTCATTTGACAAATTAAATTTAATAGAAATTCTACAAAAAATGTAATTGGGTATAATTCAAATTAAATAGAAAAAAAGTATTAAAAAATGTCAGATAAGGGTTTTGAACCATTAACAGATTATTTAGGTATATCAGGTACAAGTTATATTGTCCAAATAGGTGAAATTAATAGGAAATGGGCAGTTTTATTATTAAGGGGTAATGAGATAATAGAGTGTCATATATTCAATGAGATTGGAGAAAATGAGTTTCCAAATAAAGAAGATATTATTAAGTGGATTTTAAATACTATAATTTTAAAAGTTAATACTTATCAGGTACAAAGAACGGTTAATATCTTAATAGAACAAGCTAAAGTGAATAAGATTAAAAAAAAAGTCTTAATGTCCTTAAAGGATGCTAAAGAAGTAGAATTAGAGAAAGTTCCTCAACCAGAATTAAAAAGATCTCAATCTAAAAGTTGTGTAATTGATAATCAAACAATTAAAGAGGAGGAGAAAAAGGTGATTTTTTGCCCGTTTTGCGGATTAGAAATAAAGAAGTGTCCTAGATGTGGGGGTTCATTAAGCTCCTAAAATATTTTAAATTCAAAGAATTGTATTTCTGACATAATTAGAGTATTATTTGACAATAATGTAAAATTTAAATTTTCAAATTTTTTAATAGAATTTGAAGAAAAAAAAATTATTTGGATTCAAAGTAAACGATTATCTAATACTTAGATTAGACAAATCATTAGAAAGAAGGGATTCAGAATATTTAGGAATAAATTAGTGAGATAGCAAAAACATATGAAAAATAAAAAAAGTCGAAAAGTTAATAGAGTTGTTGAATATAAAGTAAATCCATACATAACACTGAAATTAGAAAGCGGAAAAACTTTTATTTATGTTAATGGTAGGAGATTTATTCAATGTATACGTTTAATTCTAAATATTCCTAAGCACGATATCCCACTATATGATGAAATTGATTCCATAGATGAGGCTGCTGAGTTATACCAAAAGCATATATTCCAAAATAGAATTATCGTAGCGGATAGAATACTAACTCCCATAATAAATCAAAAACATGATATTACACCTGAACAAGAATTTTGGGGTCATTGTTCAAATATACAAGCGTGGGTGGAACATGAGTATGACACACGGATTTTAAAGAGTAATATATCATTTCCATTATTGAGAGAGCTGACTTTAGCGGGAGATCCATTAGCAAAAAAGGTTTTTAAAGAAGAGATAGCTCTAAGGCTCGAAAGTGGGTATCCTTCCGTTGTTCAATATCTTATAGAACAAGGATTTATAAAGCATTTTACTCCTTTCGAATTTAAAACGATATTAGACAGTACGAAACTTATTGAGAACCTTTCCTCCAACTTTCAAACTTTGTATAAATTTCTAAAATCTTCTGTCTCTAAATTCCCTGATGTACTTAAAGAAATTCTAATAAAAATTTTGAAACTTCCAAATGGTAAAAATATATTAATTCAGAGCATATCAGAGGTCGTAAAAACAAGTTTGTCTAGGTTTACTTATCAGTTCCTTAAAAGTATTAGAAAAGCACTAGAAAGCCTTTTGGGATTGCCAGATCTCGAACAGGAGAAAGATGTTATAGATTGTATTTCCATGATTGAAGTACTTATTGAAAAGGGGATTTATAGGATTCCATCGCCAACAGATAATTTCATTCCATCACCAAGACCAGCAGCAATACCCAATCAAGAAAATATCTTTCAAGATCTTCAATATCTTCATAAACTTCGCCACCTACAACCTAGATGCTCCTATTGTGGAAAATTGATTCCGAAGGGATTAGACACTTGCGATTGGTGCGGACATCAAAAGGAAGATGATGAGGGAGGGTTCTATCCATACCCTTTCACCCCTAAACCTCCTGGAGGAGCTGCTGGTAAGGCAAAGAGAAAAGTAACTGTTCCAATCCACGCAGAACAGAGAATATAATTTTAAAGTTAAATTATTGGTAACTAATTTTGAAAATGACTAAATTTGAGTATTTCATGCTCTTTTTCCCATTTATGCCAATATATTTAAATACGTAGATATCTTAAAAGATTATTGGAATTCTGTGGTTAAATTGGCTAGCATCGAGTTTATTAATGAAGAATTGGACTTTTTATACGAGTTATTTTTGGTTGAACCCGATTTAAAAATGCGGGAAGATATTTTGAACGATATTCATAATATAGAACACCATTATTTGTTATTAGAAGTGCCTTCTTCGTTATAAAACTAAAGAATTTTTTAGAAATTTAAATAAAAAAATTAAATCCTTTATTTATTCATCTGGTAAGCATCCTTTAAGGAGTGGACATAATCCCACACTTTTTTAAATCTCTGTTCATCAACATTTGGCTTTTTTATCATTTTTAAGCACCATTCCATTTGTTCAGGTGTCGTGCTTGATTTATGGTAAAGGTTTAAAGCGTATTTGGAAAAATCTCTCACAAGAAAATCGAAGATTTGATCTAAAGTATCTTCATCAATGTTATAGATGGGAGCATTTTCAATTATGAGATGAGCGTATACAATTAAAGCAAAGATTTCACCTATTCCAGAGAGCATAAAGTCCATATCTTTTTGTTGTTCGGCACTTGGAGTCGCTTTTAACCCTAGGAGGTTAAACATTTTGATTTGATCCAAGAAGATTTTAACATTAGGCAGATCATATTTTTCAAATGCAGGTTTCCAATCATGGAGTTTGATACGGCCTAATCCTCGAGTTGGGCCTTGATCAAAAAGAAAATCATCGTTTTTAGGTTGATCTTGTCTTGGAACATTTTCATATCCCTTATGATTCATAAAGAAATTTAGCATGAATTTCAAGATTAAGGCGATGTTAACATGAACAGTCCCCTCGAGTTTTGGTAACGCTCGTATATCTCTTACCGCACCTTCGAAATACATATCTTTTTCAAATCCTTTTGCTGCGATAACATCCCATAAGAGATTGATTACTTCTTCACCTTGAGTTGTTGTTTTCATTTTCATTACGGGGGCATAGAGCAGGTAACGTCGATCTTTATTAGAGGCGATTCTCATATAATCAGCGGTTCTTAATCCAAATAATTTCATAGCGACTAATCTTGTATAAGCGTCCACAAAATTCTGCTTCACGTGTTGAAAATCAGTAACATACATATTATAGAGTCTACGATAAGAAGCATGATGAATAGCTTCATAAAATGCATGTGTACAAATACCGATTGAAGCCCATCCTAAGTTATATTTGCCAATATTGACAGTATTGAGTGAAGCATTCCACGCTTCCTCTCCTTTAGAAAGAATATCCTCTTCAGTTATTGGATAATCATGAAGAGCAAAATTTGCTACATAATTTTGACTATCGCAGACATTTTTTATCAAGTCATAATTATTGTGTTTATAATTTGCGACAAAAAAGACATATTGTTCTTTATTTTTCATGTCATATGGAGGTATGTTTCCATCCTTATCAGCAAGTTTACCAAAGTTTGAAACCATCTCAGCCTCATTTCCATTTCCAATATAATATTTTTCTCCATTAGCTCTATAAGTTTCGTCTTCTTGTGGTGTAAGAGCCATCTCAGTTCCATAAATATCGGCACCATGAGCTTGTTCAGAAAGTCCGAAAGCAAAAATTGCTCCTTCACTGAGTAATTGGGCAGCTTTTTTCTTTGCAATTTCATTCTTACTCATCCAAATGGGCCCAAGTCCTAAAATAGTAACTTGCCACGTATACCAATAAGAAAGACCGTAAAAAGCGAGGATTTCGTTAAATTCACATATACGCCACGTATCCCATCGATAATTTTCATTATCAGCATAAGGAGCAGGTGTTAAAAGCTGTGCAAAAATTTTGTTTTTCTTTTGAAACTCAAGAAAATCAGAATACCATACTCTTTTGTGATCATCTTCTTTAATCTTCGCTTTCCCTTTCCTTTCGAAAAATTCGATAGTTTTAAACATTATTTCTTTTGATTGCTCATCAGGATAATAGCGAACATGTTTTTTAGGATTTAATAAAATTGTCATAAATTTGTCTCTAAAATATGTATAATTCAATTATTGGTAGGAATTTTGAAAAGATATTAAAATTATGGAATTTATAGGAAATTCCTTAAAAGTGTTGTATTATGGAAAGGATCATGTTTAAAAAGTAAGTTGCGAGAGTTATAAAGCCCCATTTCTTGTCGAACCTAAAATTGTATCCGATAAGTCCCCAGAGCCCGATATAATAAAGAAGAATGTAGGGTCCAACAATGGGAGTATTACGGAACTCCAACGCTAGGATATAATCGAGAATAAGTTCAACGATGAATAATAAAACTATTGGAATTAGAAGATAGAATTCCCATTTTTCCCTTTTATTTTTTTTGTTAATAATTGCGATGTAGCCTAGGCTAAAACCCATAATCATAGCAATGATACCTAAAACACGTTCTAGGAGTGGTAGACCAGCAATCCTAGCGATAAACAGGACTGACATTACTATATTGATTAAATTACTTATACATGCAACAAATAGGTCGATTTTTCTGTAATTTATTTGAATCTCCATTAGGAACCACATTCTTGTTTATTTTCTATAAATATCTTTTTTATAATAATTTTCTTAAAATAAGATTCGATAAATATGTAAAATTTTAAAAGCCTAGTTATTAAATTGTATTTTATACCGAAATCTAAATTGTAGATTTCAATTTTTTATAATCTACTTTTTATTAATGCAATTATAAAGATTAATGCTCCGAATATCAATGCGTGCAATGTTCCTATGATGAGAATTAAGACTATCACATCAACTAAAGTGAGTATAATGCTAAAGTATAAAATTAAAGTTTAAATGAAATAATATATGTTTTCATCAAACTGCTCTGAAAACACTAAATCCGCATCTACGAGGATGCACAATATTTTCTCGAGAAAATCTTCCGTAATTTTTTCTTGTTGATGGAATAAGTGATTCTTTATAGCTTTGATTGTATATTTATTCTTATTTTCTTTAAGAAATTGGATTAATCGGGAATCAATTTCATATATTTCGATGAGATAAAAGTCTATACTTTCTTTATTAAACAGCTGACGAACCATATTACCTTGGTTTGTTTGGTCTGTTTGGTTTTTTTGTTTTATAGAATTAAATATTTCTGTTATATGTGTTTTTTTGAGCTGTTTAAGTATGAGTTTGCCTGAATAGTAAATTGAGACATACCATTCTGGGAGAAACTTGATGCAAAGCAAAAAAATAGAAATATGGACCACAATGATAATAGCTAAAGCACCTTGAGAATCGTGAACTACACTCCAAGCATATCCACGAGAATATAAAACGAATTGAATAACCGCTCTGAAAACATTAAAGAAAAATATTAGTAATATTGAAGAAACTATAGTTATTGCCTTTCTCCAAATAATAGTTTTGTTAGTTTTAGGATCTTGTGAGTGGGGAGTAAAAAGAATCACAGCAAAAAATACACTTATCGCTGGCAATCCAACACATCCATTGTTTATATAAACAGTAGTATACTTTGAAATGGTGACAAACCAAGTATTGTCCAAATATTCTACTCGTGCTCCGAGGTCAAAAATAAGATTCAAGAAAAAAACCTGTTGTTTAGCAAATAGTTCATGTAACCATACTATTTCTATTGTCTCAAATAATTGAAGCAAGGAAACTGCTAATATTATTGTACCTAAAGGAAATAACATTAGGGATATCATTAAGAAACTGTACTCTTTTCCTCTAAACTTGAGAACTAACCCTTTTCGTTTTTTCGATCTAATCTTATGGAATTTCATTTCCTCTATCTATAATTAGTCACTTAGCCTTATACATACTTTTTAAAGAATCAAGGATAAAATCTTTTACTGATTTACGGTCAGTTACAGATGCTAGCATTTCATACAATGTTGATTGCCCTTCTGCTTTTCTTTCCGGGTTTTTAATGACTTCTTCGACGCATTCATTGAGATCTTTAAGAAATGGTTCTACAACTCTGGATTGATGGGGGTATATTGTCATATGAATCGCGGGAGGAAATTGCAGACGGTCTAAATGCCAGCCTCTTTTTTCCATGGTATCTGCCAAATTGTACATATGAAATTTATCTGATGAAAAAGAGAATAGACTCATATCTGGTTTTCCTAAAATGTATAATTCAGGAATTTGTTCAATTCTATCAATTAATTCTTTTGTAGCATCCATCACTATTTTTGCCAGTTTCAAGTAGCCAGTTTCTCCAAGGGCTTTTAATCCGGCCCATGCTGCGGCGACAGGTCCTCCCGGACGGGTGCCTTGCATTGCAGGTGTTGCATAAATTCCACCTGACCAATCAATTGTTGCTGAATACTGATATTTCAATAGATTATCGTTTCGATATAAAATCGTTGAGGTGCCTTTAGGACCATATCCATACTTATGTGTATCTGCAGAAATTGATGTAACACCGGGGACTGAAAAATCAAAATCTGGAATATCATACCCTAGTTTTCTTACAAAAGGTAGCATATATCCTCCAAGACAAGCATCAACATGCATTCCTATACCACACTCCTGCGCAAGAGCACCAAGTTCAGTAATTGGATCCACTACGCCTCGAGGAAATTCTGGAGCAGATCCTACTATTAGAATGGTATTTTCAGACAATTTATCTTTCATAGCTTTAACGTCAGCTTTATATGATTTATTATCAACTGGAACATAAATCAATTTTACATCAAAATATTTAGCCGCTTTTTCAAAACAAGGATGAGTTGAACTTGGCAAAATCATTTCAGGTTCTTTTATCTCTGGAAAATTATCCCGTGCCCAGTCTCTATACGTTTTTACAGCTAATAAAATGCTTTCAGTGCCCCCTGAGGTCATACTTCCACAAGCTTTTCGATCTCCCCCTAATAAATCAATAGTCATCGAAACTACCTCCGATTCAAATTTTTGTAAACTTGGAAAAGCCATAGGGCTCAAAGCATTTTCAGAAAAAAACATATTGTATGTTTCTTTTAGCAATTCAGTATGTTCATCACTAACATGAGAGACTAAGCTCCAAATCTTTCCATTCTGCCATTTTGCATCCTTTTTACGCGCTTCTATCATTATTCCAAGAAGCTCTTTTCTGGGAATTCCCTCTTTTGGTAGAATTACCTTTTGTCTTGCCATCTTAATTCACCAATAATTAATAAAAATAAATTGATAATAATTTCTATTCCAAATCTTAAAAATATTTTAAAATTAAGAATTTAACATTTTATAATCGATCTACAAATAAGTAAAATTTTAAATGTTTAGTAATTAAATTGTACTTTATACTGAAATCTAATCTAAAAAAATCTTAAAAATCAAATTATATAGGTGAATCATAAAAATGATGTTTATTACATATTGGGAGCTAAATCCTGATTCTGATCCGACAGAATTAGCTGAAATAGCCCAAGAGCTAATAAGAAAAAAAGTTTATCCCGCGGAAGGAGTTACTGAGCACGCATTTTATATTAGTACCTCAGATTATTGGGGTATTGGTATAGATGAGGCTGATAGTGAAGAAGCTCTCGCAAAAAATGTTAATATGTGGAGAATTGCGAAACCTGGCTGTATTAGATCTATAAAATCAACTCCTGCGATGGAAGTTGTTAAAATACTCCCTGTATTGGTACAATTGAAAAAAAAGATAAAAGGGTAAAATTAAAGAGATTTATTATCATTAAAAATGAGTCTTAACCCCTTTTAATTCATTTTTTTTTCTTTTATTTGTTGATAGATAAATTTGTGGATTTCAATTTTTTATGATATCATCTATAGAAATTAATTTAATATTTGTCTTTTAATTCTTTAAAATATGGATGAAATTGATATAGAAATCATAAAGTTACTTATTATAAATTCGCGCTTATCTTATAGAGAGATTTCTGATTATTTGGGATTATCTGTCAATGCTATATATAGAAGGATCCAAAATTTGATAGATTTAGATATTATTCAAAAGTTTACTGCAAAAATTAACCCATATGCGGTTAATGCTATTTATACATTTATTTTTGGAGAAACAAAAGCTAAAAATTTGAATGAGATGACTTCAAAATTAGGAGTGCATAAAAATACCTATAATATAATGTTGTCAAGTAGAAATTATATATATGTGGGAGCACTTCTTCAAAATATACATGAATTAGATGAATATTCTTCATTTGTGTCTCAAACTGCAGAAATACAATCCCCTACTATTGGCTTATTACATCGTGTATTTTATTCATCTCCGACATCATACACTAATCCAATTTCTAGATCAATGAATTTAGATAAATTAGATTTAGAAATAATATATTCCCTAAAGAATGATTCACGAAAACCTATTTCTGAGATTGCGGAAGATGTGAATAGTACTTCGCAAACAATCCGCAGAAGATTATCTCGTATGATAAAGGAGGGATTAATCCGTTTAACTATAGATTTCAATCCTTTCTCTTCTGACTATATTTTTGCTTTACTTCAAATTAGTATAAACCCATTAACAAATAAAGATGAGATTGCTAACACTCTTATTAGTGAATATAAACCTAATATTTTTTTTTGTTGGACATTCAGTAATATTCCGAATTTTTTATTGTGTTATACTTGGAGTAAAACAATAAATAGCCTTAACGATCTGATAAAAAAAATAAAAAAAGATGAAATAGAATCAGTTGTAGCAGATGTTCTTTTTAAAGAACTTTATTATAAAACATGGAGAGATAAGATTTTACCAGAATAATATAATTTTAAGAGTTTAAACTTTTTACTAATTCTAATTATATGTTGCCTTAATAGTCTAATGTAGAAGGTAAGATTTTAATTTGTTATATTATAGTTTAATAAATTCTTATATTAAAAAAAAAGTAAGAAAAGTTTAATTTTTTAATAATTAACGACTTACCAAAGTTTTGTATTTAAGATATAATATTGAATTCTTTGTCTTCCGCACTAGATACTTCCGTAATTTTATTAGAAGAATAAATCCAATAAAACTTAGCCCAAACAAACCTATTGAGCTAAAAGGTGCAAAAGTGCATGTTGAATAATAACCTAAATAACTTAATTTAGATACTTCCCACCCAAAAAACTCGGCAGGTATTAATGTCCATATTCCTGCAACAAGTGGTCCAAATGCCAATGCGATAACAAAGATAATATAAAGTATAATTAGAAATAGCTTTATTGACTTTTTCACCAAACCTACCAATGAGAGTTTCTTTTTTTCCAAAAATTTCACCTCCTTTAACTTTATTTAGAATTTAAATACTTTTATTCATTTTATCAGCAATATCTAATCCAATTTCTTCCATTTTTGCTAAAGTGTTTTCCTCTAGAGGGCCTTCCTTTCCGAGAACGATACCAGTAATAACAGGATACGATAGTTCAATTTTCATCATTTTAAAATATCTTAAAATTTTCTTTGCTGCTGATCCTGATAAGGGAAAAGACGCTTTTGTCTCAAATATAAAGCCTTTTTTATCACTTAGCTTAGAATGCTTTATCCTTGATAAAAAAAGTTTCATAGGTTTTGATATCCCGCGCATATGTGTTGGACTTCCAATACCGATTATATCATAATTTTCTAATTCATTAATATCAAACTCATGAATAGAATTAGAATCAACATAAAGTCCTCCAGATTCTAATCCACGATTTAATGACATTGCTACTTTTTTTGTGTTTCCAAACAAAGAGTCATAAAGTATAATAACTCTAGGGATATCTTGAGTTCCTTTCAAATTTTTTCTATTCACTTACTTTCACCAATTTTAGTGTTTATTTTCTATTACTTAAGAAAGTAGGGTGATGATATAATTCCATGTTTAAGCAATTTGAGAAAAATCTTGTATTTTTAACAAAAAAATAAGATTTTATTATACCATTTCGTTAAGAAATGAAGTAAGTCTGATATGCAAATTTTTATTTTCTAGTTGAAAAAAGAATCATTTTTATCGATAATTATAACCATTTCATCCAAGTTTGTTTAAACATCATTATAAATGATTATGGTAGATTTGGGTAGAACAATGAGAAATATTGAAATTAGGTGGTAAGAATAAAAATTTTAAGTATTATAAGTAGTGGTAGGAAAATTGGACATACATCTAAAGTAGTATCATTGTTGGAAGAAGAACTCAGGCAAATTTCAGCGAAAAATAACGAGTACTTACACTTTGAGACACTTTTTTTAAGTGATTATAATATACAACATTGTAGTGGGTGCCGCACTTGTATGGATTATGGAGAGGATAAATGCCCTTTAAAAGATGACATTCCGATAATTAAAACTAAGATAAAAGAATCTGATGCGGTTGTGTTTGCAAGTCCTGTTTATGTGGGTGATGCAAGTTCCTCAATGAAAGCATTAATTGATCGACTAGCATATATTTGCCATCGACAAGAATTTTACGAAAAGTGTGCTATTATTATTGCCACTACTAATCTTACAAGTTTAAGACGTACTATCCATACAATAGGCGCTGCTACATATAGTTGGGGATTTAAGATCGTTCAAACAAAAGGTTTTAAGACCATAACTTCGAATGATCCATTAGAAACTTTACAGCAAAGATATACTAAAGAAATCTCAAGGCTAGCAAGAAAATTGTATTCAGCAGTTAAAAAAAAATCTTATCTAAATCCATCAGCTTTAGGTCTCGCCTCATTTAAAATTCAACAAAAATATCGAAGCAATCCAGAATTATCAAGCATTATTGATTACAATTATTGGAATAAACACGGTTGGAATGATTCTAAAAGAAATTATTACATTGAAATTAAAGTTAATTTAATGAAAAAAATTATTTCGAGAATTTTATTCAGTTTTTTTTCAATTGTCTTCAAAAATTAATAAGATGCTAACTCTCTAAAAGATTAGTTGATCTTTTTCATTTTAATTTTTGGCAATAGTCTGAATGATTGGTCTATAAAAATTATATAAATTAAATGTGTGGATAAAAATATAATAATAGCAAAATTAACAATAATTTGATGTAATTATGAAGAGAATAGATCTTATAATAATCGGATATGTCATTACGCTTATTTTAGATTTCATTTTTCTTATAATTGTGCAGAGATTTGATATTTTATTAATTTCAGGCTCATTAGCTCTTATTCCACTAATCATAACTTTAATTCAAAGAAAAAGGGATTGATATGGTTGGAATTATTTATTTTTATCTTAATCTTGTAATTAATATTTATATTTTAACAGCGGTTTATTATTATTGCATTAAAACCTATGGAATAAAAGCAACAATCATCACTAATTTATGTCTTTCAGCTTTAGTTTTGACCCTTGTTTTTACAGGTGCATATTCTTCAGCAGATCTGGGATCAGATTTTCCATTCTTTATATTAAAAATAGGACAAACTGAATTTTCTGTTACTGATGCTATTACTATCTTTTCGGTATTTGTTGTTGTTTTTGAACTAGCTCGGATTTCTCTCAAAAAGCCAAAAGGAACAGATTTATCAATTAAAAACATTATAATCATCTCTATTGTAGTCTCTTTATATGGAATTGCTTTTCAACTTCTCATGGATCCAACTGCTGCAGCCTTGGGCCTTTACTATTATCGTAATCCTCCTGCGATTAACATTTTTGGATTCCCAATATGGTTTATAACAGCATTTGCTATATACGGTTTGTATGCGTTTATTTTTTTATTAGTTGAGCGTTATTATTTGAAAAAATCGCGCTCTGTTTCTCTCTCTAAACTCTAATGTTTAATGTCCATACAATACTGTAAAAGTTAAATATAAGGTCATAATTTTTCTTCTTACCTCTGAAATCTAATAAAATTAAATGATTAAAAATAGGTGAAAAATTTGTTAATAGTAACTCAACATTGGTGGCCTCATGGGCAATCAGCAAAAGTTGGAAAAATTTATCTTGAAGTGATGAAAAAATTTCCTGATGATAAGACTATTTCTAAACCTGTTCTACGCTCCGCAATTTGGGCACTTAAAGATGGTATGTATAGTACTACGATTAGTGCAATTCAACCAGGAAAAGTGAAGGATTCTATGGATCTCGCAATGAAACGACTATTAATGATGGCAGAATCTGTTGAAGGATTTAAATATGAAGTTCATATTGCCTATGACCTCGTGGAAGGTATGCCATTGGTAGGATTAGCAGCTCCTGCAGAATAATCTTGCACCAATAGCTATTATAAAATAAAGCACAAAATTCCCTTTTTTTTATTTAAATTTTCATCAAATAATATTATCAATATGTTAACTATTGCAAAGAATCCGCGAGTTCATAAAGGATTCATTGATTTTTTAATATCTTCGAATATTTCACACGCAATAGTAATGCTTTATCACACTGAGAGTCTCTTACAGATTGCAGATTTAATAATAATGCAGCTGAGTTACCATTTGTAGATGATTCAATTGATTTCATTGTTAGTAATGTTTCATTTCATCATTGGAAATATCCTGTTAAAGTTTTTAACGAAAGTTATCGGGTTTTAAAAGAGAATGGAAAGGCTTGGATTTAAGATGGATGCTATAATCTTCCGGATAAAGAAGTGCTTAAATTGATGCAAAATTATAGTTTTTTTCAATATTTAATTTTAATAGAATACAACGACTTCACGGATTTGATTGGGAAGTATACCATACCAAAATTAAAAGTCTACTTCAAACTATGAAATTTAAGGATAAATTTCAAATGGAACTATCAGACGGTTGGATGAAAATCTCTCTCAAGAAATAGGATTATTCCGTTTTTAACCAATTTGTACACATCTCATTGAAATTGAGCCATGTTGAAATCCTTCGTGAATAAATTTTATAGGTTCATCCTTATCTTGCAATGCAGCTGCGTAAATCAGTGGAAGGTAATGATCCCAAGTTGGAATACCCAATTTAGCTACTTCGCCCATTTTTTTGAAATTTATTAATTCTTGATGATTATTGCATATCAGATTTTGTTTTACAATCTCATCAAGTTTTTTTGCCCAATCCATTATTGGCGCGTTAACATTGTAGTCAATAATTCCCAAATTATGAACAATGTTTCCACTTCCGATTATTAAAACTCCTTGCTCGCGAAGAAATGCTAATTTTTTTGCTAAACTATAATGATGTGTTATCGGTTTTAAGTCCCATCGGTTAAACCCATAATCCAAGCTCAGCTCTAAGACAGGAATATCCGCTTTGGGATAAATATGTTTAAGGATTGACCACGATGCATGATCATAACCCCATTCATAATCACATTTCACATTATAAGATTTCAGTTCATTACTTGTGTGCGTAGCTAATTCTGGCCATCCAGAACTTGGATAATCAATTTCATAAAGTTCTTTTGGAAATCCATAAAAGTCGTATATTAATTTAGGATTTTTGGAACATAATACTCTGGTTCCAGAGGTTAGCCAGTGAGCTGAAATTACTAAAATAGCTTTTGGTTTAGGTAAATCATTAGCTATTTTTTTCATATCTTGGGTAAATTTATTATCAGAAATAATATTCATCGGGGAACCATGCCCTATAAAGAGGACTGGCATTTTGGTTTCTTGATCTTCATATTTTTTCATATTTAACTTCACTCGATAATATAATTCTTAATAAAATGTTATTTATTTTGAAGATTTTCAACCACTTTTTGATATTTTTCATGAATCAACGTTTTATCAAAATCCCAGAATTCTTGGAGCATTTTATCCTGTTCTTCTTCAGTAAAATATTTCATTACAGGGATAAAAAAGTGCTTATCTTCTTTTTCTATATGTTTTGGATAAAAATCAACTAATTTATTCATCAAGTTGACTATTTCATCTACTTGATCAACATTACCTTTGACATATTGACTTTTAGCATCAACTAGCTTTCCTACGGTATTTCTTGCCCATATATGTTCCTCAATAAGTTCTTCCATTATTTTATTATGATTAGGAGAAAGCTTCTTCATCTCTAAATCCCTAAAAAGAATATCCTCTTCCTTTCCATGGTGAGTTCTATCAGCATACGTCCTGATAAAATCTACAGCTATGTCAATGAATAAAGGATTTGCTTTATTGTATTCTTTCATCTTATCAATTTCATTTTTGATGAGAAGAATCATTTTTTCAATTAATCTGTGTTCTTTCATTAATGGTCCAATTGGCATCATTTAATTTTTCACCTCCTAATTTCTAATTATTTCTAATTAATAATTTAATGTATATAAAAATAATTTCGAACATGTTTAACTAGTTCCAGTAAATGATATTAGCTTTCAATTTAAATTATTAACTGGATCGTTTCCTAAAGGATTTTTATATAGATGAGGGATATATATAATTAATCATTATATGAAGGGTTGAGAATTTAAGTGTTAAGAAAACAGGCTAGCCTTATAATAATAATGCTATGTGGTTTTATAATTGCCTTTAATGCTATTTTTGGTTTTTTTAGTAATTTTCCCAACAGGAACAACTATATTATACCCCCCATAGATTCAAAAGAACAGTTAGGGACCGCTAGTACTCCATTTCTAATAAAAAATGAGACGATTAACTCGGATGAGACTTGGAGTGGTAATATTCTTGTAACTAGTAGCATTACTGTATCTAAGGGGGCAACACTTACAATTCTGCCTGGAACAGTCGTGAAATTTAAGCATTATAGGGGATATAAAAATCCTGAAATGAGGTTAAGTCTTTTTATACTTGGGACTATAAAGGCGTTAGGAGCAGCAGATCAGCAGATATGGTTTACTTCAGATGCCGAACCGCCAATAAATGGAGATTGGGATGGAATTTATATGAATGGTACGACAAACTCTATATTTAATTATACTATTGTAGAATATGGGCTTGTAGGAATTGTTCAATTTCACTCTGATTCATTAGTTGCTAATTCAATAGTAAGATGGGTAAATACAGAAGGGTTATATGCTGAATATTCTGAAGTGGAATATGTAAATAATACTTTATATGGAAATGGATACCATGAGATAGCTTTAGAACAGTTTAATAATGCAACTGTTGAAAACAACGTATTTAAAAATGGAACTGTTGCTTTTCACTCGGAAAATTCTGAAGCATATCTAAAAGGAAATTATTTTACCAACTATAGTGGTAATACTGTGTCAGTCGCT
>JBHLJZ010000087.1:0-16550 GCA_048887165.1 Candidatus Hodarchaeota archaeon
GAAGTTATCAATAATGGAAATTTGATACGCGAAAAACTAAAAAGCACAATTAAAAATTTTTGCAAAGAATATTTTTCCTCTGTCATTAAGCAAAAAGATGCAACAACAATTAAACTACAAAAAGCAATTTCTTTTCTTTTATTAAAAGGGATTGATATTAGTTATATATCCAGTGAAATAAAACAAAATAATTTTTCAAATATCAGATTATTTGATCACGATAGAAAAGCTCATGATATATTGAAATTAGAAGAAAATTTTAAAATTTTAAACTGTAATATTGACAAGGATTTTGGAGAGTTTGAAATCTTAGTAAAAAACCAAAGTGACAAGGATTTAGATGATTTTTATATAAAAATAATATACGTAGAAGACTTCTTTGAGAAAGAAATTCTAAATGAAAAAGTTGAAAAATGGTTATCACATGAAGAATTAATGTTTATTGTACCAGTTGTCCCTGGAATTCTAAATTACTTGTTTTTAATTACAGATAAAAACCAAAAGAAAATTAAATTCTCAAGAAAAATTAATCTTGATAAAATAAGTATGACTTAGTATTGGAATTCTCTATTTCTTAACTTCGATACCAAGTGCCCTCTACTAATTAGTTGAATTCCAAATTGGGAAGAATAATCACGAGAAAAATCTGTAGCAATATTACATACCATAATGCCCCCATTAATGTTAGGAATATCCATGCAAGCTTTATGAAGTTGGCGTAACTGAGTTATAGAAATTTCTCGTTTCCAATCACGAATAAATATACCAAATCTACCGTTTTTTCCATTATTTACAATTGCATTAAAAGTCCATGTTTTTCCTGAATTTCCTTTTAATTTTTGTGGTCCATTTATATAATCATATTTCTCAGAAAAAACCTTCGCTGCTAATTCTTCAAGAGATCTTTCTCCAAAAGACATAGAATCACATTAATTTTTACTTATAAATATTCTTAATGTAGTATTTAAATGTTATTTGTATAATTGTCCATAATTATCATAAAAATATGTAATATGCAGATAATATACCAGTTTTGAATTGGATAATTCGCCACAATCACATCATTTTAATTCCTTAACTGTATTTTCCAGTTCAAATCCACATCAAAATATCTTCAAAACTAATAATATTTTGTTATGAATGATAGTTTCCTCATAAAAGTCAATAGCTATATAATCTCGAATTGCGAATAATATTTTATTATTAATTTTATTTAAAATGATAGGCAATGTTAAAGTAAGATAAAATGAGTGATAATTCTAAAGAAGATGTGTATCGAAAATTACAGCAACATATTGATACATTTCCAGTTGGTTTTCCTGCAACAAAATCTGGTGTAGAAATACGTTTATTGAAACAGCTCTTTACTCCTGAGGAAGCAAAAATTGCATCCAAATTGAAATTCTCATATGAAAATTTTGAATCTTTGGAAAGTATTCATAAGTGTCTAAGTTCCTTAGGGATTAAGTATACAATAGATGAATTAGAGAATCATTTAGATAACATGGCTAAAAAAGGCGCGATTAAACACTTAGAAAAGGATAATAAAAAGTTATATAGTGCCGCAATATTCATACTTGGAATGTTTGAGAATCAAGTGAACAAATTAACTAAAGAATTTGCTGAAGATACCAAACAATATTTGCGGGAAGCTCTTATAATGGAAATGGCAAACAATCTTCCACTTCAACTACGTACAATTCCAGTAGGGATTGGAATTGATCATGACATCGAGATAGCAAATTTTGATGATATTAAAAATATTATAGAGAATGCTGATGGACCTTTTTCATCGCAAAATTGTATATGTCGCCAATCGATGCATATAATAGGAAAGACTTGCAAAGTCACATCTAGATTGGAAACTTGTGTGGGGCTTGGTATTGTGGCTCAAATGTATATTGATATGGGATGGGCTCGTGAAATCAACAAGGAAGAAGCAATTGCTATATTCAAGAAAAATGAAGAGGAAGGATTAGTAATTCAACCTGGAAACACAAAGAGACCTGATTTTATTTGTAGTTGTTGTGGTTGCTGTTGTGAAGAATTCTTAGGTATAAAAACATTCCCTAACCCAGCGGGTATTGTATCTACAAATCACTATGCTGAAATCGATCCTGATTTATGTTCTGGCTGTGGCACTTGTATTAAACGTTGTCAAATGGACGCCATATCTCTGGATGATGATATCTCTTCAATAAATCTACAAAGATGTATTGGTTGTGGAAACTGCGTTTTAATTTGTGCCTCTAAAGCTATAAAATTATTGAAAAAAGAGCCAAAATTTATACCATCTGAAACAATGGTTGAATATTATGAAAAAAATTTAATTGTGAGAACAAAGCTTAAGGAAAGAGAGCTTAAGAAAAAAGCAAGATTAGATAAAAAGAGGAAAAATTAGAAAAATTTTAATCAAACAACTTTCTAATTCACAATAAAATTTTTTGCATACCCAAATAATTTATAAAGAGGATATTCACCAGAAATATCTGGACCATTCTTCATAACGAAGTTAAAAAAATATTTTCTCAAGAAATTTAATAATTCATCCATTATCTCGTTACATAATGATTTACATTCAAAAAAATCATCTGGGAGAAATTTACAACTTTTTTTATGAAAAAGACAAAATTTCTTCATTTGTAATGATAATCCTTCAGCATGAAGCAGTTCAAAATCTTCCCATGAATCTTTAAATCCACCCAAACTACTTGGAGCAGTAATTCGTAATAAGTTCTTTAATTTTTCAAATCTGATTCTTTTTTTGATCTTTTTCAGTTCATCCTTAGCTTCAAGTTTACTAAGAAAAATATAATTTTCTAATAATTTTTCAGCTTCATATGTTTTTTTAGAATCAATAATTTTCCATCCTGAAAGGCTTTTACAACTAATATCCTTTCCTTCAGGATTTGCAAAATTCGTGGGATATATAAAACATTGGAGGGGTTTAATCTTTGTAAGGTGTACTTTACATCCATTTATAGCTTTATTAAATAAAAAGCATTTCCCTGTTCCTTCATCAAACCTAAGCTGAAAAGAAAAATTATCACTTCTAATAAAATCCTCCTTAGAAGCATAGCCTCTCTTAATATATTCTTTGGCTAATACTTTTGGAACATCAATTTTAATCGAACAGCAATCTCCTTTACATTTTTCAGGATCTGTACAATCTGGGCCTCTAATTGCTTCTAGCATCAGTGAATTATATTTTTCTACAACCCACCAAAAAAATTTATTTTCTTGACTTTTCAAGTTAATAAAATAAACCAAATTATCCTTAAAAAAATAGTTATATCCGAAAATTTATATTAATATACTATATTTTTTATTATTTGGATTGATTTAAATTTTAAAATAAATCAAGGTTTTGTAAATGCCAGACTTAATTATAGTAGATATAACGGAAAAGGAGAATATCACATTAAATGGTTCCTTGGAATTGAAGGAAATTAATGGAAATGGAAAATTTGTTATTAAAAACCCGTCCAACAAAAGTAGATTATGGAATTTAACCTGTGACCTTAAAGAAATTCTTAATACCACAATCAGTTCAAGAGATCAATCTGTAGGGATTTTAAATCCTGGTCAAGATTTCGGCGTGGAATATGAAATCAAAAATTTAATTGAACCATCTTTAAAGATAGTTGAAATTTTTGATACCGAAACATCAATATCTGAAAAAGTTAATAATGTTTTTCTACTTGATGTTGATAATAATTGTAAGTTAAGATTGATTATTAATAATCCATTGAATTTGCCGATCTCCAACATAAAATTAACAAGGGAAATACCTACATTTTTTTCTAAAATTGAGTTAAAGAACCCAAATTTAGGCGTAGCTGTAATTAAAGAGGAGAATGGAGTTAAAACATTAAACTGGGATATTATATCCTTAAATGGTGGACATAAAGCTGATCTCGAATTGAATAGTGTCGTAAATGTTAAAGATAAAGACGTAAAATCTTTAGGTACAATGAATCTTACATATCTGATTAATAATTATAAATTATCCATGATAAATCCCGAAGTTCGTGGTCTTACTGACTCAATGAGTGGAATAGATAGGGATGAGGGCTCTCAACCTGGAATGTGGAATTGTAGTGTTGAATTTATTAATGAATCAGAATTTCAAGTAAGGCTTGAAGATGTTAAAGTACAGCATAAAATTGCAACAGGATCTGAGATGGTTGTTTCTCAGACACCTAATAGATTGTTAAATCCTGAACAATCATGGGATTTTGGATTTCATGTTGAATCGAAAGGCGTTCCAGAACTAACGTCAACAATTGAATTTACACCTTTATTTGTTTTAATTTCTAGAGTAATTGGAGAAATTAACAATGAATCAACATTATATAATGTTTTGAGTGCTTCTGTTGAAAAAGAAATTGATCCCGCAGAAGTTGATGCCTATGCAAATACAGATATGAAAATAGTTAATACAATCATCAATAATGGAAGTTCAAAAATAGAGTCTTTAAAATTATTAGACAAGATTCCACCAGACTTTGTTCCTCCTTTGTTGAATGAGATTAAAGTAAAAATGGGGGATATCGATATTAGCTCCCGAACAGATTTTACAAATAAATTAACACTAGATCCAGATAATCAAGATCCTGATTCTGAACATACTTTGACTATTGAACTTTTTAATTTATCAAATGATTTTTTACCAAATTCAAAAATTCAAATTTCATATCCTTTAAAAGCTAGGAATCCAAGACCTCCCACAGAGACTTTATATAAAACACCGATAAGCATTGAAGTTTATAGTCCTGTAAAAGGTAAGGCATATCTCAAAAGTCCTGACCAAGAGCCAGAAATTAAAGTTAGATACGTAAAGCGTAAATTAAAAACTTTAAAAAGTATTAGACCAGGGTTGAATGAGGGAGAATTTTCTATTAGTGTCAGAATTCAAAATAAAGGATCTGTAGAGTTAGAAAACATCATTATTAAAGAAAAAATCCCAAAAGGTTTTAACTTATCTGAAATTGAGATTAAAGATTATGAAATTATTAAAGTCGGAGAAAATTTAGAATTACATGTAAAATTAGCAGAATTGAAAGGAAGTGAATCTGTAAATCTTAATTATAATTGCTCTGGAGAAGGAGAATATCCAAGATATGAACCTGAAGTCATAGTCCAAGGAAGAGATGGTTCTGAAACTTCAAGTACATCTAAATTGTCAGAACAGACCTTAAAAGGTATAGTAACTACTATTACTCCCGAAAAGAGAGCAATTATAAATGATTTATTCGCAGAGATTTTCAAAAAGATCGATCAGACTATTACTGCTAACGATTTAGGGGACTTTATAGAAGAAATTAGGGATCAATTTCCTCCTGGACCTATTCTTCATCAATTTATGCAATTTGCTAAAGATATTAAGATTAAATCGTCAGATAGATTGATTATAGGCTCTCTAAGAGATGAAATTCTAAAAAAATTAAATGATTATAAAGAGAAATATAGTTAATTTTTAAATTATTCTTTTTTATATTTTTTTAGATGAATGCGTATGAGAGGTATCTCGCAGTTTTCAACGAAAATTATCGAAGAAATTTAGATTATGTCCCTACACATGTTCAATATATAAAAGAAGAATTCATAGAGCAACATAGAGATAAAATATTCCAAAATCATCTTGGTTATAGGTTTAATCATTTATATTTTGATATTCCCTTTATACTTGGATTTGATTCTGTTTTTGCTCCTTTCCCCTCTAGCTTTAAGGTTAAATCAATAAAAGTTAATGATAAAAATGGTAAAAAGATAAGAATTAGAGAAGATGGACAAGCAATTAAACGGAAAAGTACTTATTATGAAGGGGGTTTTATAGACGATCTAGAGACTTTGAACGAGCTATGGGCAAATTTAAAGCGGTTTGATAATACTGAACAAATCAAAAAACAAATAACGTACTACAATAAAATATCACCGTTTATCTTCCCAATATTAACAGTTGATGGCATTTTTGATAGAACTTGGAAAAGCATGGGTATAACTAGCTTTAGTACAAACTTTCGAAAAAATACAAAACTCTATAGAGAATTAATAAAGTTTTACGCTTCTTTAACTCGTATTAATATAGAAGGTTTAATAGATGCTACAAACGGAAACGGGAAGGTACTTAACATTTTGGATGACATTGCATTTAAAGGTCGAACAATGATATCTCCTGAACGTTGGGAAAAGGATTTTTTACCGTTATATAAGGAAATAAATAATATATTACGCGATGCTGGATTAATTACTCAATTACATACAGATGGAGATCCTACAGACATGATTCGCTTATTACAAAATGCAGGCTTCCGAGGTTTACAAGGATGGGAAGGTGGATGTGATCCTTACTATATAAGAGAGAAATTTCCTGATTTTGTAGTTATTGGATTTGGTGATGTTAGTTATATTCTTCCGTATGGTACTAAAAAACAAATTGATTCACATGTAAAAGAACTTTTAAATATCTTTAAAGATCAAAAACATTTTATCTTGGGGCCAAGTACAGTAATCTTTAAAGAAATTCCTCTCGAAAATGTTAAATCTTTTATATCTGCAGCGAAAAAATACGGAAAGTATTAAAAGAAATACATTTTAATTTATATGGTAAAAAATTTGCTAAATAAATGATTTTCAATGATCTTAATAACCTTAAGTTTAATGACTGTTTTTTTAATTAATTATATAATTTATATTCGAATAATTATTGTAGCTAAGAAAGAAAACAATAAATTTAGAAAAACTTATCTCAAAATCTTTCCAATTTTTTGGGCAATATGTTTTGGTTTAGTTCCAATTTTGAATTCAAGTCTATTGAATTTTATTTTTTCTAAAAATATAAGTTTTTTTGGTAAATTTTCAATTTGGTTTTTACTTTTAGGACTAATATTTATTATTTTAGGGATAAAAATAAATTCTATGGCTAAGAAGCTTCTTAAAGATAAAAAAAGTAAAGAGTTAGAATTTAAACTAATAGATGAGGGTATCTACAAAGTAATGAGATATCCAATATATACTGCATGGATATTGATATTTATAGGAGTCAATTTAATATTAGATTCATTTATTGGATTAATACTCTGCCCTATTCTATATATCCTAGTAGAAATAAAAATTAATATTGAAGAGAAATTAATTCTTTCACCTAAATTTGGTAAAAAATTGGGAGCTTATAAGGAAAAAACTCCTTATAGGTTATTTCCAAATCCCTATAACTATATATTAATCATTATAGCTATTTTAATAATTTATATTGGGTTTTTGAGCTTATTGCCTTAAGATTTTTTTCTTGATCTATTAGTTGAGTTTTTAAACGCATGCTTTGCCGAAAAAATCAACAAAAAACCAACAGATAATAGCCAAAAACTTGCTACAACTTCTAGAATAAAAATAAGATAGATCCCATAAACAATGATGCAATATCCGATAAATACTGAAACTTTACAAGCAAGATATGTAGCATCATAAAAATCTTTAGATTTTGACCAAAAATATGCTCTTAAAATTCGACCACCATCTAAGGGATATGCTGGAATTAAATTAAAAATCCCTATTGCAAGATTTGAAGCTCCAGCAAAAAACAGTGAAGCAAGCAAATAATTTTGGATTCTCAGCTGAAAAATATAGAAGAAAGCCAATATTACAGTTCCTATAAGTAAATTTGAAATTGGACCAACTAAGGCGATAAACTCCTCACTTTTGGGTGTGGTTGGTTCTCCTTCTAATTTTGTAAAACCTCCAAGAAAATTTAATTCAATTTCTTTTATTCTTAAACCATAGTGTTTAGAGGCGAATGAATGTACTATTTCATGAAATAAAATCGAAAATAGAATAATAATTGCGGTAAGTATCCCAAAAGATACTAATTTAATCAAATGGGAATATGGAAGAATTTTTATATAAAAATTGTTGGCATAGTATACTACTATAATTATAAAAAATAAGGTAGAGAAGTGTAGTTTAATCTCTATATTGTCAATTGTCAGAATTTTTATTTTTTAAACCTCGCTACAATATCCAAAAATCATAATAGAAGAATAAACTTATAAAAATTCCGTTTGATGAAATTATCTTTTTTAGAATTTATATCTTTTTTAACTTGTTAATTTCATCTCTTATAATAAGTTGTAATTTGGAAATTTCATCCATCTGTTGTTGGATAATTTCAATTTTTTTGTTTAAAAGTGTCGTAGCGTCAACGTTGCTACTAGCATCGATTTCTTTCCTTATCAAATTATAAGTTTTTAGTTGGTTTAAAGAATTTAATATCTTCTCAAGAATTTTATCACTAGATTTATCTAAATTTCTAAGAATCTCAATCATAATTTCAAAATTATCAACACTATTAATCCATTTATCCAAAGAATCCTGTTTCTTGAGTTGGTTAACATATTTATCAATATGTTCTAAAAAGATAAGAAAAATTCTACTAGGTTTTATTTCGTTTGATTCTGAAAATTTAAATGGTTTTATTTTAAGTTCACTAAAAATATCCTTAGTATAGTTGATACTTATCTCAAAATCCCGTAGATCTGTGATTAATTCTAATTTATCTAATTCAATCGGAGTAATTAAAGGAGTAAATCTAACTTGAAGGTGCTTTTTTCCATAATAATCATCTCCTATTCTAATAATCTGAGTGTATGTTTGAATTAAATTTTCGCCTATTGGAGCAAATAGAACCCCTTCATTTCGATCAAGTTGTCTTAATAATGGATAAATTCTTTGTTGCTTTATGGCTCCTGTAACTAATATTTTCTGCCAAGGACCAGTTTCAGGCATTCCTTCAAGAGGATTTTTAACAATAATTTTAACTTTATTATGAAGATTTATTTTTTTTAAATTATCAGAAGTTATTTTTGCGATATCAGGATTAGCTTCAAGGATAACAATGTTCCCATTTGGGGCCAATCTATGCGCTAATGCTGCAATATATCCGCTTTTTGCTCCTAGAATTAATAAATCATCATCATCTTTTAAAATCAATTCCTGCAGCATAATTGAAATCATATGTGGTGCTGAAATAGTCCTTAAAGTTTCAGGCTTTTTTTCTTCATAGAAAAAGAGTACAGGTGCATCGTCATATATTCTAACCTTATTGATTAAATTTCTCGGTATAAAGTTGCTTAATTCAACATCTAAAAATGCTTTAAATAGCCTCATATCCTTCAAATACCCATGATATAACAAGGAGAACAAAAGTTGAATTTTCGAATGGAACAATTTATTATTTTCCAAAATAATCAATAAATTAAAGATAAAATCTATTATTATATTTTTTTATAATAAAACTAAACTGATTTATTTTTTTAACTTAGTATTTCAGGTTAACTACATATGTTTGTCTTAGATTCAAATAATTTTAAAAAAGCACGAATCACATTAACCTTAATTTTTTTAAATATAATCTTTTTCTTTACGATTAATACCAATATTGAGCTTTTTTATCTTTTCGTCCAGATTAATGGCAGAATATTTAATAATTTGGAATATTGGAGGATAATAACTGCTATGTTTATTCATGGGGATCTTTTACATCTTTTCTCAAATATGTTTGGGTTACTATTATTTGGAACTTTTGTTGAAACAAGTTTATCAAAGTTTAATTATATACTAGCTTATTTCTTTTCAGGGTTATTAGGTAATATCTTTTCATTATTTTTATTATCATCCACTATAATAAGTTTAGGAGCATCTGGAGCGATATTTGGTTTAATGGGGGTATCATTTGTCATTATTGCTATGCAAGAAGATAAATCATTACTATTTTTAGGTGTAATTTATCTTATTTTATTTCTAGTCTCGTCATTATCTCCAGATATTAATATTTATGCTCATATATTTGGGTTAATAGGGGGTATCGCGTTTGGTTACCTTTTTTATAAGAAAAACCAATTCAAAACTTCTATTTAATTCAATTTTTTTTTTGCTTCTTCCTTTTTAATGCCAATTCCATAGAAAAATCTTTGGGGCATTCTGTATTAACAGGACAAATTAAACATTTAGGTTTATTCGGAAGGCATACTTCTTGACCGAATCTTACAAATAATCGATTAATACGAAGCCATTGATTTTTTGGTAATAATCTTTTTAATTGTTCTTCTGTTTTTTCAGGTTTATTAGTTTTAACCCAACTTAATCTATTACTTATTCTGTGAACATGGGTATCAACTGGTATTGCTGGTATCTTAAAAGCATATACTAATACACAATTAGCAGTCTTCGCTCCTACTCCAGGTAAAGAATTAAGCTCTTCAAAGCTTTCTGGAACATCTCCATTAAATTTATCTAATAAAACTTTTGATACCTCTTTAATACGAGTTGCCTTTACTTTATAGAACCCCGCCTTATAGATTAGTTTTTCCAAATCCTCAAGTTTTGCATTAGCGATTTTAAAAGGTGTATTAAATTCTGAAAATAATTTTAATGTTGCTTCTCGTGTATTAGCGTCTCTAGTTCTTGCTGATAGAATTGTTGAAATTAAAATCTTAAAAGGATCTTGCTTTTTTTTAGCAAGTTCGTCTAAATGCGCTTCTCCTACTAAAGATTTTTCAATTGTATCTAATATCCCTTTGAAATCCATTTTAATTCTTTTTTTCAAAAATAAAGATTTTTCTCTTAATAATCTGTTCTTTTTTGGCGTCAATTAGAGACTTAACCTTATTATCTTTAAATTGAAGTCTAATGTTCGATTTGTTCACTATTCTATCGGTGTCTAATATAGGAATTAATTTGAAATTAAAATTATTTGCTATACTTTCGATACTGAGCTGCACATCACCACCATCAATGGTTTCAATAATTGGAGCAACAATGCATATCCTATGATTAGATTTTAGTAATTTATTTGCTTGTTCAAAAAGATCTTTATAGAGTGGTTCTAATTTTTTCTCTAAAACCTCTTTTACATCAAAATAATATGGTTTTTCTTTATAATATGGTCCGAGCTCAGGTTCTGAACAAATACCGTCAAAAAAGTTAGATTCAAATACATTACTTAAGTTTTTAACCTCTATATTTTTAATATTTTGTTCTATTAATAATGGTATTGGTTCGTCTAATTCATTATACAACCAATTAAGATTTCTGATTGTATTTTTTACCTTTTCATTATTAATATCTGATCCAAAAATTTGAAAATCTTCAATTAAAGCAAATAGAAGAATTGTTCCGTTGCCTACAAAAGGATCAAAAATTTTCTTAGCCTCTCGTTTTTCAAATAAATTCAAAAAGTTTAACATCATAAGGGCTAGTTTAGGGGAAATACTACTTTTAAATTCCTTAAAAGGTCTATCTTCATCTATTTTTTTCTTGAAATTAGGATCGTCAGTAGTAAACGTTCGTGCAATATAGACTCCCTCTTCTGTAAA
The DNA here is from genome assembly GCA_048887165.1 of Candidatus Hodarchaeota archaeon. Classification (GTDB taxonomy): domain Archaea; phylum Asgardarchaeota; class Lokiarchaeia; order Sigyniarchaeales; family SOKP01; genus SOKP01. Next base: position 11,373 of record JBHLJZ010000087.1, read on the forward strand.
CCCAAATATGATTTCTGCTCTATCCTTATTTAATAAGCCATATGTAATAACATGATGGGGAAAAATTGGATTTAAATTTCCAGATTGAATATTTTCTTTAGGATATTTATAATATAATGATTTCTCTGCTCCATTTTTTTTTAAAATCTGCATTATATTTTTATTTAGAAAAGGTAAAAAATGTTTAATCAAAACTTTAGAATAATAATCCTCGTCATAAAAATTCGGATATATTGAAACCGCATAAAAAATGCTTTCTTTTTTTATTTTAGGGAATATTTCTATAAGACTTTTTTCTAAAATGCTCGTTATTTTATTCCGAATATCTCCTACTCTCTTAAATTTCTCAATTTTCAATGGAAATGCTTCATATACAGTACCTATATCGATAAAATTATATATTCTCGCAATTTTTTGGCAACCACCTAAAATGTATTGGATCTCCATTAAATCATTAACATAATATCGATTTTCAAGGAGTTTTTCGAATTCTACTATAGCAATATTGGCAGAATAATCAACAATTTTTCCTTTAAAGCGTGAATTTTTTAAAAGATTATCCAATTCCGCTATAGATAATTGCCAATTTGACCCTAAGACAAATAAAAATTTATTCATTATATATTCAAAATAAGCGTCTTGATTATAAGAAAGAAGTAAAATATTTGTAGTTTTCTCTTATAATCATTAAATACCTAATACATATTTAATCACTTTTATAATGTCTGCTTTTCGGGCGTTATTAGGTAATTGGATATCATTTTTCTTACAAAATGCTTTTAATTCTTTCACAGTTAAGCTATTTAAATCTTCTGGTAATTCACTTGCTATATCATCAACTTCATCAAAAGTGATAGAGCGTTCAAATGTCTCTCCAGCAATTTCTTCAATAGCAGTAATAATTTCTTCTAGATCTTCTTTTTTTCTTGAAGGAATTAAATCAATTACCTCTTCCTCATCGGTTTCCTCTTTAGCTATTTCCTTTACTTTCCTTCTTTCTAATCTATCTTTTTGAATTTCTTCTAATTCTTTAATAACCTCTTTATAATGATCTTTAAAAAATTTAAGACTTACATTTACAATATCAGAGAAATTTTCCCAGTTTTTTTCAGTAAGTAATGATTCTGCCCAATGAAATAGATCTTTTTGTAAATCAATAGTTATTACTTTTCCTTCTAATTGAATATCCATAGTGAGCCATCTTAAAATGTTAGCAATTACTATATCGTTATCAAATGCTGTAAAACCATATTCCCTTCCTAAGGAAGAAAAAATTGAAATTGTACCAAAAGCTACTACTTTTCCTTTATAATACTCAATTGAAATCATTAATGGAATTTTAGGGCAATCTTCTTCAATCCAATCTTTCCCATTAAATAGGTTCCTCCAACAATTTAAATCGCCATTTACTAAAATATCACTTTTAATGTTTTTATTATCTTCAATCTCAATAAGTTCTAAAGAACAAGAACTGGATAAAACGATTTTTTGGATATTTTCGGTAATATAATGAGGTTTAAATCTAGATAATATAGGTCTTTTCTGTAAATTAACATAATTAACAGAATCAAAAACCTCATCGAAAGCAAATTTAAAACCAAATTTCTGAGTTAGTTCATTTAAATTAGTCCTGTTTAAATAATCACCGCCTCGTGCTCCAATTATCAAAAGACTTCCTCCATTCCTCACATATTCCTCAAGAATATCAATTTCCTTTGGCTTGAGATCTCCATTTCTGGGTGTGGACATTATTATAGCACTATAATTTTCTAATTTTTCTTTTGTATAAAAGCCAGCTTCAATTTTTCCAATCTTATATGCTGAACTAAATAAAAATTGCGTAAAATCAGCATAGCTTGAAGCTTCTAATGTCAACATATTATTATGACTATAATCCAAACCAATTGATATATTACCACTCATAACTAAAAAGCCATTGTTTTGATTTTTTCTCAAAAATATAATAATTTCTGGTTTTAAATATCTTACATATTTCTTCTTTCAACTTCATTTAAAAATTATTATAATATAACGATTTTATATTGTAGAAAATTAATTAAGAAAATTAAAAAAAATAAAGGATTTTAGATTTTAATTTTAATATCCTTTTTTGCAAGTAAAATTGCAATACCTGCTTCTACGGCTATAGGAATAACTCCAAACAAAAGCATTGCTAGGTAAGGATAAGATACGAAGAAATCTCGATTACCATCTATAAGAAGTGAAGTATATTGGTCGAAAACAAACGCAATAATGAACAGTAATAGTAGGTTTTTACCCATTTCACTTAAAACTGGCACTTTAAAACCAATTTTCTCAAAACTATAAAACACAGCAATTAAAAATCCACATGCGGCAATAGCAAAAAGTGCTAAAGAGGTTGTAGCATCATGGTGTTCTGCGGGTTGTATCCAATCGAATAGATAGAATGCAATTATAGAGATTGTAGCAACGGGTAAAATCCTCTTTTTAAATCCTACATTAGGATCATCAGGATCCATTTTGTACCACTGGGAGAAACAAGTTGCTGCCATAGCAATTGCGGCATGATTTAATGCATTAAATGGGAATAATACATCACCAGTTCCCATAGGACCCTTATGCTCGAAAATGGGAGTTGCATATAAAATTGCATGAATCACCATAATTACAATCGGAACAATTATTCTCCTATCAGCTTTTTTCGGCATTAGATAAGTTATTAAATAGGCAGCAAAAGTTCCAATAGCAAGATTTGCTAGTGTACCGTACCATAAAACTTCATTCCAAGGAATGCCATCACCAAAAATTAATCCTCCAATGAGGCCATCATCCAAGAATGCTAGGACATACAAGATTGCAACTCTGATTAGTCCATGCTTCCACGCAGCTCCTACTCCTTTTTTCTCCCTTCTACTAGTAAAAGCAAGGTATGCCACAAAACCTAAAACAAACATGAATATTTGTTGTCCTATATCAATAATAGTAATCAATGGTGGCCATCCATTTAAATATTTAAATCCATGATTTAATAAAGGTGATCCAATCCAAGGATCCCCTGAACCAGTTGGATCCCCAGATAATGGCCAGGTAACAACAGAAATAATGAGAAAGATTATTATTAACCCTCTAAACTGATCTAACCATTCATAACGAACATGAAGAGGCTCTTTCCTTCCAGATTTATCTTCAATTTCTACTCCTTCTGACATATTATTTCACTTTTTATTATCTTTTATAAAAAATATAAAAGTTGTAAATGAAATTTCTACCTAAATATTTTTAAAAATTTCGTTATGAGTTATTAAAATATGAGCAAAATATTTTATAGAAATAAGTTGATTTTAATTTAATTTTAAAACCATTACATTTCTAAAAATGAAAAAAAAAGAAATTTTTTCACTTTTTTTGTTTATATTTTTGATTCTACTTTTAATTATGGATAAACCTTTATTTTTACCTAATGAAGTATTAATTGCAGCAGATTTAAATATATACTTAGATGGCATTGGATTAATATTGGGCATTCATACTATTATTAATGGAATATCCATTTTGGTATTCGGTTATTTTTCAGATAAATTTTCTAGAAAGGATTTACTAGTATTTGCAGGTATATCTTGGGCATTGATTTCAATTCTGCATATTTATGTTTCGGAATTTTGGCAATTAGTAGTAATTAGAATCCTTTCTGCGATTGCTATAGGAATTACTGGACCCCTATCGATATCCTATATTGCAGATATGATCTCCCCTAAGTCTCGTTCTAAGTCATTTGCATTTTGGGGGATATTAACTTTTATAGCGGAATTTAGTGCAGGTTTTATTGCATTAAGCTTTAATATTGTAGAATATGGAGCAATTACAGCTCCAACAATTAATGAAAAAATCGATTTTATAAGGAATAATTATCCTGGATTTCTTCATACTTGGACTTATCCTTATTTCGTGATAGGAATATTTGCATTGATATTTGTTATTTTGAACTATTTTTTTGTTGTTGAGCCAAAAAGAGCTAGAAAAGAAGAACAATTTGAAGGTATTTTGTCCCAAGAGGATGTTCAATATACTTATCGAATAAAATTCTCAGATTTAAAATATATATTTAAACGAAAATCTAATTTTTTCTTGACATTTAATTTTTTTGATGTAATTGCTTCTGGATTGTTAGTTGCATTTCTATTTCCATATATTGAACTTGAAATTGGTGTAGAATTCTTAGACTTCAGAGTGATTGTTTTCCTCTTAATTTCTATTATATTTGGTTTATTACTTGGTCAAATTTTTTTGGCACATTGGGGCGACAAAAAGGTACAAAAAGGAGACTCTTCTGGAAGAATAAAAGTTGCGGTAATTGTTTCGATTTTAACATTACCATTCATTTTATTAGCAATTGCAATGGCACCTAATATAATTAATCAAACTTTTTTCTTTGGGGCATTAAGTGTCGATGAGATAACATTCTGGATTTTATGGTTAGTATTTTCTTCATTATTTGGAATTGGCTTAGCATTTACAATGGGAATTGGACCAAATTGGTATTCTAGTTTGGTTGATATTAATTTACCAGAAAATAGAGGCACTATGATTGCTATTGGTACCTTTATTGACTCTATTGGACGTGCTCTAGGGGCAATAATAGGGGGCATATCTATAACTTTAACTAATAGTATTAGTATGACTTTATTTTGGGCGACTCTAATATTTGGAATCATTTCTATTTGTTTTTGGGTACCTCTTTTTTATACTTCAAAGAAAGATTTTATTGATATTAACAATTTGATGAAACAGAGAGCAGAATTAATGATGAAAAGAGAATAAATAATAAAGTAAAATTTTTTTAATCCTTAATATTGAGAAGATTTTTTGCCCATTTTGGCAAAATGAAACCAAGGTAAAAGAGGAATGTATTGACTGCTAAAATAATTCTAATTATTAGTAATAAAGTAGGTGTCATCTCAATTATGGCATCAAAGATTGCTGCTATACCAAAGAAGATAAATGCTATAAAAAGAAATCTACCTTTCCATACGATTTTTTTATCAACTTTTTCTTTTATCGATTTTACTGCAAAATGAACACCTGTGATACATGCTGTTATAATGCTTATCCCTAAATAAATTAAAACAAATCCCTTATAATCTATATCAATTGGATTATTTATATCTGTAAAAACTCCTAGTAAAGAATAAATCGGTG
>JBHLJZ010000088.1:0-10234 GCA_048887165.1 Candidatus Hodarchaeota archaeon
CATCTAACAATTTTCCATTTGGGCGTATAACAAAACTTATAACATAATCAATATTTGATTCTGCCATTGCTTTAGCCAAACCTAGAGCCTCTGAAGATGCAGGTAAAGTAGATCCAAGCAAGAAGTCTACACCTGCTTCAGATAACTCTTTTACTTGAAATTTATGAAATTTATATGCATCATCACTCGAAAGAGCTTCTTCTGGATTATAGGCATCCCCTTTACAAGCCATTGGCCCTCCTATTAATATTTTATTAGCAAATTCCCCATACTTATTACGAATATCAAATAAAAATTTAACACAATCAGCATTAACATTTTTACCTTTAAATCCAGCTAATTCTAGACGTTCCTGACTTGCTCGCCAAGTAGGAGCTAACATTAGAATTGGTAAATTAAATTTATGGGCTACAGAAATATACTGATTATAGATTTTATCAAGTATTTTTTTTCCAATAGTATCATAAATCATACCCGCATTCGCGATGTATTCATCCAACTCAAACTTGAATTCTCTTTTTACTCTTTCTATAACAGCTCCTTCAGCAAGGATTAAAGGATTTTCTAAAATTAATTTTTTTAACATAATTCCTTACGTTCTTTACTCTAAGTTTTATTATTACAAAATGAAATAAAAAAGAATAATTTTCAATAAAAAAGAATAATTTTTAATATTTTTCAAGTTCTTCTTTCACTTTCTCGTAGAAATCTAATGATTCTGGGTTTCTTAAAGCTCCCCTATTTGCTATCGCCATTCCATGGATTATTTTAGTAACTGCAATCTCGACCTTTTTATTGCTAAATGTATAAGGAATACCATCTGGGGGTGATTGTAAAATCACTTTAGGAACATGCCTAGGTGAAGTTTTTTCTCGTATTGTTTGTCTGATTTTATTTTTTAATTCGTCTGTTAAGTCATAACCCTCATTTAAAAGAACAAACATTATGATTCGAATATCTCCTTCATATTGTTGGCCAATTACCAAGCTATCAGCAATCTCGGGAAGTTGTTCAACAACATTATAAATTTCAGCAGTACCAATCCTCACACCTGAAGGTTTTAAGACAGCATCTGAACGACCCCAGAAAGTAATCCCTCCGGTATCGCTGTGAATAACAATATAATCTCCATGTCTCCATACATTCTTTCCTGTATCCTTAAAATGGTCGAAGTAAGCCGCCTTATATTTAGTCATATTTTCATCATCGCCCCAGAAATGGGTTGGCATCGAAGGTGCTGGTGCTTCACACACAAGTTCAGCCTGTTCGTCCTCAACAGGTTCTGCATCATCATTATATGCTTCTACTTTCATTGCTAAAGCACGCCCTTGAAGTTCCCCAGAATATACCGGAAGAATCGGTATTGCTCCAGCAAAACACCCATTAATATCTGTACCACCACTAATTGAATTGAAAAAAAGATCTTTCTTAATTTTTCTATATACATATTCAAAACCTTCCGGAGAAAGAGTCGATGCTGTTTGTGATATTTCTCTTAGTGAACTCAAATCATATGTCTCTCCAGGTTTAACTCTAAGACTCATCAAATAGTGAAGATATGCAGCACTAGTCCCAAAGATTGAAATTTTGTATTTTTCTATTAATTCAAAAAACCTCATAGGGTCAGGATATAGGGGGTTACCATCATATAGGAAGATTGTAGCACCCGTTGCTAAGGCACTGATAAGCCAATTCCACATCATCCAACTCGGAGCAGTGATATAATTGATAACATCACTCCTTTTGCAATCAGTAGAGAGGATTAATTCCTTTAAATGATTGATGAGAATACCTCCTCCACTCTGAACCATGCATTTTGGCTTTCCAGTAGTTCCTGAAGAAAACATAACATAGACAGGATGATCGAATGGTACTTGTTCAAATTCTAATTGAGGATCTTCATCTTTAGAAATAAAATCTTTCCAATTTACTGCTTTAGGAACTTCACTAATATCGGCTTTACCATCAGTGACATATGATACAACAATAACTTTTTCTATTGATGGAATGGCATCTACAACAGCTTTAATATTTTCTCGTATATCGAAGACCTTATCTCGATAATAATATCCATCAACTGCAAATAGGACTCTAGGTTCAATTTGTCCAAATCTGTCGATTACCGCACTCGGTTGAAGTTCTGCGCCACATGAAGCCCAGATTGCTCCAATAGCCGTTGTTGCTAGCATAGCGATTGGAGTTTCGATTAAATTTGGAATATAAGATACTAAGCGATCCCCTTTGTTTATTCCCATTTCTTTCAGGGACTTTACTAGACGAGCCACCGTTTTATTTAATTCAGCATAGGTCATTTGTTTTGAAATCCTAGTTTCACCTTGAAAAATAAAAGCTAATTGATTGCCTTTATACTTTAAAAGGTTTTCAGCAAAATTGAGTCGACTACCAACGAACCATTTAGTTCCAGGAAAGACATTAAGATCTTCAACTACTTTATCATATTTTTTAGAAGCAATAATTCCTCCGAATTCCCACATCGCTTCCCAAAAATCGTCTATTTTTTCAACTGACCATCTATATAAGTCTTTTCCATTCTTTATTTTTTGACCATATTTTTTATTTGCAAGTTCGATAAATTTGGTTACTTCCGCGTTTTTAATCCATTCTTTGGAAGGTTCCCATAATTTTTTTCTTTCTGAAATGTTTAACGCCTCTTTTTTTGATATTTTATTATATGTATTGTATTAATTTCAGATATATTTTAAAATTAGATATTTCTATGACTACCTCAATGCTAGAATACATTTAGCTCAAAATCTTCTTTTGAACTTCATATATTCCCATACTTTTGCTAAGGTATTTACTGGTCTATCCCATAATCTAAAAAGTATAAAGCCATTTTGCCTAAGTTTTTTAGACCAAGGACTATTAAAAGGCATGGGGCTAATATGCAGAATTGGAATTCCATATCTTATAGAATTTTCTACAGTAGGTTCTACTAGCTTTTTTGCTAAAGAATCTATGATCTCCTCCGATTGACTTTTAAATTCTGCGTTTTTAACTATTCTATCATACTTAAGATAATCATCCATAACATCTTGGAATCCAACAACTCCATATTGAATAATCGCATCCACTTCTCCGGATTTCATTAACATTTCAGGTAAAGTAATATAAAAATAGGGTAGATTCATGTCAAAAGCACAATCTATTGGGTTTTTAAAACTCGCATTTGCAGGTAAAAGATCTTTCAAATCAGTTTGAAGTGTTTCTGATAATTCAGGGACTATTAATCCTTTCTTTTCAGCGTTATTAGCAACCATGGCGCCGGGACCACCAGAATTGGTTATAATTCCCAATCTATTACCTTTAGGTAAAATTCCTCTTGATAGAAACTGTGCAATGTCTAAAAATTCTTGAACATAATCAGTTCTTATAATTCCAGTTTCCTTGAATACAGCTTCATAAATCCTATGATCTCCGGCAATAGCTCCGGTATGACTTTTTAGTGCGCGCTTACCTGCTTCTGAACCCCCCACATATATGCTAATTATTGGTTTCTGGGGTGTTATTTCTTTCGCTAATCTTATAAATTCATTTCCACGTTTTAATTCTTCAATATATAGACCAATTACTTGAGTATATTTATCGTCTTTATAATATTCTAGACAATCTACAATATCTACATTTGCTTCATTACCAACCGATAAAGATCTACTCAATCCTAAATCTAAATTCTCAGGATCATACCAAATATGGCATGAAAGTGTACCACTTTGGGATGCAATTGAGAATTTACTCCTTTTGAGATTCTCCCAGATAAAAAAATTAAAGGACTTGTTTTCTTCTTCCGGTCCATACCAATTATTGTAAACACCTAAACAATTAGGACCTATAAATCGTATTCCATATTCTTTAGCAATTTCATTGATTTCTTCTGTTAGGGTGTTTTTACGTTCTCCAATTAATTCTCTGAACCCTCCTGAGATTAATACTATCCTCTTCACTCCTACTACACCACATTCTCTAAAAATTTGAGGGACAATTGGAGCGGGGAGGAGGATTACCACCAGATCAGGAATTTCTGGAACATCAGCAATACATTTATAAGCTTTAAAACCCATTACAGATTCTAACTTTAGATGTATCGGGTACACGTTTCCTTCATATCCTGACTTTATTAAAGTCATAATTTGGAGACCCGCTAAGGAATTACCTTTATTATTAGCTCCATAAATTGCAACACTTCTTGGATTAAGAAATCCGTGAAGGAAATGACTCTCACTCATATATTCTCACTTAATTCTAAAAATATATCATCATTTTAAAACTTCTAATATAACCTTCAATAAGATAAAAAACTAAAATTAGATTATAGTTAAAATTTTTGAAAGCTTTATCAATTCAATAATACTGGACTTAAATCTTTTAAAGACCGCTAAATTTTAGTTAAATATTATTAGCATTTAAATTTCACGATAAAATTAAAAAAAAATGAAAAGCCTTGAGTAAAGTATTAATCTTATATGGAACGAGATATGGAACTACTAAAGGAATATCAGACGAAATTGAAAAAGTAATCCAAGAAAGTGGAATAAGCACTGAGAGCTATAATTTAAAAGAACATAATCTAAAAGATATTCCGCCCTTACAAGAGTATGATGGCATAATTGTAGGTACTGGAATTAAAATTAAAAGATGGACAAAAGTTGTAAAAACTTTTGTTCAAAAACGAAAAAAAGAGCTAAAGGAAAAGCAAAATGTATTAGGATTCTATGTATGCTGTGGAGAAGCTGCGAAAAAGAATAATGTAAGTAAAGCTATTAATAATTATATTACTCCAAAGTTTCAGAAATTGGGAATAGAACCTGTTCTTATTGACGCATTCGGTGGAGCTTATGATTTAACTGAAGGTTCACCTATAATAGGCATGACAAGAAAAATTGTAATCGCTATAATGAAAGAGGAAGAGGGGATTGAGGACCCTGAGGGTAAAATGTATGACTATAGAGATTGGGAACAAATCAAGGATTTTGCCAATAAATTTGTCGGTTTAATGAAGCAATTGGGATGAAGTAATTAGTTATAGAGAATTTTAAAAACTCTAGTGGTCCTTACTTTCAATTTTTCTTATTTTTAATTTAATTTAATGGAAATTAATATAAGAAATACGAGCAATTGTTTGAAAAAATTATTTATAATATGGATATTTATTTAAAGAAAAATTGATACAAAAAAGGTATACTAAAATGAATGATGAAGGAGAAGAAAAGAAGGAAAATCTTTTAGATAAAATAAATAGTGCTTTCATTGATTTCGTAGGAAATGCTTTTGGGGAAAGTGGAAAGGAGTTTATTGAAGATACATCGGACAAAGTCAAAGATTTTTCAATGAGTTCAATTAAAAAGTTCATGGAATTTTCAGATTCCGTATTGGAAAATCTTAAACTTACAGATAATGAACAGGTTATGAAAGCTCGTGATTCAGTAGAAGATTTATTGAAGCAAGCAGGGCTTTTAGAAGAAGATGAAGAAGAATTTTAAAATTTTCAGTTAATTTTTTTTAAAAATCAGTCTTTTTATTTAATTTTATTTTCTTAATGTTTTGGTCTTAAGAATTCTCAAAAAAAATTATAGAGCTTTCGCATTTTTTAGAAAAGATTTAATCTCCTCTTCAGTGGCATTGAATAATTCAGATATTACTTTTAAGGAGATATCCTCATCCATACCTAACTTTGTATAATCTTCAAATAATTTAATCCAGGTTTCTTTTTGTGCATACTTTTCTGGGTGTTCTTTTTGAACATGTTGCCAATAGGGATGTTGTAATTTAACTCCGCAATAAGGACAGAAACGGGATTCTTCTTCAAGAGACATAAAAATAACCACTTTTCAATTATAAAATAATATAATTTTAAGAATAATTTAAATAAAATAATATTTGTTTAAAAAATTATTAATTTCTGTATATAAATTTATGATTTTAATACGTAATAATAAGAATGAATTTTCTTTAACCATATATTATGCGAAGCATTTCAACTTATTATTGCCAATATCTCTTAAGATCTTTTCTAGTTAAATTTCTCACTTTATCTACAGCCCATACGACATATTTATAGCACTTTTTTGACCAGATTTTGTCTTTTGAATACATAATATAACCATTTGGATCACTGAAATCATATCCACAGAGTTCTGAACAGACAACAGTTCCAAATTCTTTCTCAAACTCGGTTGCATATTTAGCTGCTTTTAAGTATGCTATAACCATTTTTTCAGTACTCATTTTTCTTTGACCACCCATTATTGCCCCCATTGCTGCACATCCTCCTGTTAAGGCACCACAAGCTCCTTGCCATCCTTTTTCAGATTTATAACCTCCAAATCCTCCTGCTAATGGCATAGCAATATTATGAAAGAGATAAGAATCTATCCCAAGTATATCTAAAATACTTGTTAAGGTTAGCTCAGCACAATTTGCTCCCTGTTTTATTTTGGGAAGTTGAGTCTCTAATTCTTTTACTTTCTCGTCAAATAAATAATGTATATCCTTATTAGCCACTTTTCTCACTTTTTATACATAATCAGGTTTAAATCAATTATTTATGACAAGTTTAGTTGTTCAATGTAAGTTATAATGATTTTTTAAATAATAATTATTAAATTATTTTTATTATTCTTTCAATTAATTTTATTCTCATTTCTTTAACCAAAATTGTCTAAATTGTCTTATAAGAAATTTCAATCCCGATTCGATAAATTATTAGAAAGAGTTCCAGTCGTAGGAAAAATATTATCTTCTTTATTTGGATTTTTTGAACGTTACATGTTAGAAACATTTAGATTTATTGATAATAAGTTAAATGTTACGACAATAAATTATGTAAACAAGTACTTATTCAAGGGTAGATGGGGTGGAAAGGTAATTCCTTTGAATAAGAATATCTCTTCAGAAGTACGTTTTATGCCTACCCAAGAAATATTAAATATTCTTAATCGTTCTAAAGTACGAGGAATAGGAAACTGTTATTGCCGTGAAACACAACGTAAGAGTCAAAAAGAACATAATTGTGATTATCCTATAAGAAGTTGTATTCACTTTGGATTTGGAAAGTCCTTGTATGAAATACCTTTTAAATCAGAAAACTTAAAAAATGTTACGAAGCAAGAAGTAAAACAACAATTAGAGAAATTTGATGAATTAGGTTTAGTCCATCAGATTATCTATTACCCTAACCCTCAATTTTATTATATTGTTTGTAATTGTTGTCCTTGTTGTTGTGTAGTTCTGAACAAATTTCTTAAAGGTGGATCACCTCAAATGATAAAAAGTGATTTTCATGCTTACACTGATTCAAAAAAATGTATAAATTGTGGTAATTGCCAAGAATGGTGCTATTTTGGTGCAAGAAAATTGATTAATCACAAATTATCATTTAATTATAGCAGATGCTTTGGATGTGGAATTTGTGTCTCAAAGTGTCCAAACTATGCAATTAAGTTATTAAATAAATCTCAAGTCTCAAAGCACCCTTTATAGAAATTTGAAGATTTAAACCTAAAAATAAATATGATGATTTTTACTAAATTTTTAAGAATATATTCAAGATTTATATAACTAGATTATATACTGATGCTATTTTGAAAGAGCTTTACGAATTTGGCATAGTTTTTCGTGGATTTGTCCTGGTTAATCATATCTTCAAAGAGATTCCTGATAAGGAAGATTCGCGAATTAATGAAGATTTAAGGGGTGCTTTTATAGATGCTATTAATACTTTTGCTAAAAATGCATTTAATAATTTATCTTTAGAATATCTAGAATCAAATTCTACCCTTTTTATTTTTAAAGTTGCAGAAGTAAGAACTTCTGATTGCAATGATATTGAACCAATTATCTTATACGGATTAACAGAGAAAAAAAAGAAAGATTCAACTAAAATAGTAAAAAAGTTTTTGGAAAAAGTGGAACCGATATTACAGTTATTTGTTACAAGATATAATGATAAGGATTTTTCGGAATTAACTCAATTTGAACCATTCAAGGAAGAAATAATAGAATTTTTCGTTTGAGATGAATGATCAGCTAATTTGCTAGACTCCAACCTTTGGGTTCAGATCGAGAGTATTTTATAACTCCTTCATTTTTTAACTTTTCAATTAAGTTTTCAACTGTTGTTTCATCATATCCTAAAATGACAATATCATCTACTAATTTAGTCTTAGATGGAATAAGTTTATTCTTCTCTAAATGATGGGTTATAATGGTTCTTAAATTTTCTTCTGTTGCTGAGATTTTTTCCACAGTAATCTTCTCATCAGTGTCTTTTCTTAAAGCATCAATTAATGAAGCTCCTTTTGCTTGACCAACCTCTTCAATAACCAAAGGTTTTATTTTTTTATGCTCTTTGGATACGGGAGCTCCTACTACCCCCTCCTCTCCGATTTTTCCTTCTGGTAACGTCCAAATAGAATAAGTTACTTTTTCATACGAATCTGGTCTTTGAGAAAGCATTTTTTCGAATTCCTCGACTATGGTTTCTAGAACATAGCCCCGTTTTTCTAAATCTTTAGCAACTCCTTCAATAACTCTTTTTTCAATGAGGATTTTAAAAATATATTCTCTTATGTTTGTCGGAACTGTTTCAATTTTAACTAAATCTTCTATTTTTGCTTTATCTTCAACCTTGCTTGTCTTAGGTAACACAATATTATAAGGAATATCCAATTCAGATTTTTCACCATACCCTAAATCAGAAATGCACCTAATGCTCCGATCATACCCTCCATAAAGTATGTTAGTTAACCCCTCTTGCGGATCTTTCATTAAAGAGACAATCTTAATTGATGAAGAAGTAGAAGTTTTCCACTTTAATTCTAAATTAGAAGAGTTTAAATTAGGATTATGAAATACCCTTAATGTACCGTCAGCACATCCAACTATAATTTCTTTTGCATTATCTCCATCTATATCTTCCAATTTCAATGAAATTGGACGCCCTTCTTCAATATCAATAGACTTTAACTCATCACCATCTGGATTAAATATTCTTAATTGAGAGTCATCTGTCCCTAAAACTATTTCATGAAAACCATCATTTGTAACGTCCCCGATATCAACAACATTAATTTGAGAACCTAAATTTTTTTGCCAAATAATATCTGGTTTACCTTCTTTAGTTTGGATTAATTGTAAAAATCCACTTTTCGTACCTATTACTAATCCAAAAATAGGATCTTCATCTTTTGAAAGTTTTAGATATCCTATAGAACAAGCTGTAACCCATGAATCATAATATAATATAAATTTTGGCTCAGTTGAATCAATATTTTCAAAAATTTTTAGAGTTTTATCTTCTCCACCTAGAATTAGTTCAACATTTCCGTCTCTAGTAAAATCTCCCGCACTTACACAGAGAACTTTACCAAAGGTTTTATAGTTCATAATTCCTGCTAACTTATTCAAACCCTTAACAAATTTCACTACTAAAAAGTTACCATCTCCCGCGCCAACTAAAATTTCATCACATCCATCACCAGTTATATCTATTGGATAACTACATCGACACCATCCATCAAATGTAATACTATCAAGGATATTTAAGTCTTTATCCATTAAATATAATGTCTTATCATGCCCGCCAAAAACTAAGAATGACTCATCCCCACATCTAAGTACAGAGCATGTCAGGATAGCATCGGGACATTCAAACATCCAATTTAGGTTGAAGTGTTTATTTATCATTATCCTAAATTCATATTCAATATTTATTCTCTAATATATTTATAATTAATTCCGATAGAATTATTTATTTTTATATAAAGATAGAAGTTATTCCAAAGTTAATTAATTGTTCTGTTAATTTAAAAGTATTAGAAAATAAAAAAATATGATTTAAATTAGATTTTGGCTATAATGCCAATTGAGCATCACTAGGACTATACTCTCCAGTACCATTTATTTCATACGATATCTCTATATTCTCTTCTGCACTCAATAATTCAATTTTCCATTTAAGTGTATCACTTCCAACCTCATCGGTAATTTGAGGCTTTCCGCCACTATAACTTCCATATTCGAAATTATCTGGAACTTTATCCATTAAAATCAAGTTTTGGAGAGGTGCAGTTCCTATATTTTCAACAGTTAATATAATCTTGTAGTTTCCTAATGCACCAATAGGAATAACTTCCTTTCCTATTCTGAATCTTCTTCTTAAGTGGAGTGCTTCAATTACTGGCACTTCTGGCATAAATTCTAATTCTTGGGAAAT
>JBHLJZ010000088.1:10334-16197 GCA_048887165.1 Candidatus Hodarchaeota archaeon
CCTATTCTGAATCTTCTTCTTAAGTGGAGTGCTTCAATTACTGGCACTTCTGGCATAAATTCTAATTCTTGGGAAATTGGAAATGTATTAGCTATGTATTTAATTTCAGATTCAAAGGTTGCATCTTGAACAGGATTTACACTATGAATAGGATATTGAAATTCAATTGATGATTCAGGTTTGAACATACCTGTTTCACTATTTCTTAAATCTCTCATTGAAATTTTAAATACACTCCCATCAAAACTAACTGTATTAGGAGCTAGGTCAACCCCAGAGCCATCCCAAATCAATTTAACTTCACCAGCTTTAGGTGGTTGAAATTCATTAGTAAAGTACTGCTGAGCAACATGAATTTCATTTAATGGAGCAGAACCATTATTTACCATCTTCAATTTAGCTATTACATCTTGTTCTTTATAGGTTGGAACCTGAGTTATATCATAACTCATTTCTCCAGTAATACTAGCAATCTCTAATATTACATCGGAAATACTTATGTTTCCATTTACAGTTGTTTGAAAGTCAGGCATTACCCGAAATTCAAGTTTTTTCCTAAAAGCAGGTAAATCTTCAGATTCAAAACGCCATTTTCTAGAATGCCACTCAGCTCCTGCGGGTAATAAGGGTACATCTTTTGGGTCTATATCTACATATTTTGTTGCCTCAGCATCAGGAGAATATACATCAGCGTTAAAAAGTTGGATAACAAACTCAGAAGGGTTTTCAAAAACTAATTTACAATCCCAAACTCCAGGTTCTTCATCTCTTTCTACTGTATCTACATAAAATTTATTTCTAGTATATGCATCATATTGATCTATATCTAATCCTCCAGCAAACGAAGAGGCTGCCTGAAATGTAACATCAACCGGACCAGTTCTTCGCTTTTCAATATCTGTTACATAAATACTACATGTAAATTTTAATAAAGCCGTTCTCTGCGGTTCTAACTTGTCGATTGTCCATATAACTTTATTACCTTGTACATCTGCAGTTCCTACATTTGAATCTCTTACCAAAATATTTGTGAAATCATCTGGTACCTTTTTTACTACCTTTATATTAGAAACTGATTTTTCAAATAGATTTATCATACCAATAGCGAAGGTAACCGTATTTTCTTTATCAATAGAGATTCCAAAGGATTGTAGTGAATGTTCTGCTGTGCCTCCATCTTCCCAATTTTCTTCATCCTCTTCTTCCTCTTCCTCTTCTTCTTCCTCTTCTTCTTCCTCTTCTTCCTCTATTTTTTTTACCACTTGTGAACCAGCTTTTGCAGATAAATCTTTTAATTTCATTATATCAGTTTCAATATCTCTAATGTTTAATACTTCATCAGCATTTGTAAGAGTATTCACATATTCTTTTACTAAAAGGAGATTTTTAGCTTCCCCTTTAATTAAAAAATCTCTTGAGTTAACACTTGTTTTAGCGTCGGTTCCCAATTCTCTGATTTTAATTTCATCTGATTTTAAATTAGTTTCACCAATATTTTTAAGCTTGACATCAATATCCCATAATCTGTCATCTTTGCTCGGATTTTCTACATTTATTTTTCCTTTAAAGTTAATTTTTTCTATATTTCCATCATGATCAAGCTCGGAATTTACATCTTCAACAATTTTAACTAAACATGTTAGACCTTCTCGATTTCCATCTTTAAGTAAAATAGAACCTTCAAGTGCTCCCGTATCTGCATCATAGGTTTCAATTACTGGAGTAGATATATCTCTATCAATTAAAGTAACTTTTCCGTCTTCTAATTCAGTTCTTTTTAAACCTTCTGCTACTTTTGCTTCTTCTACTTCTTCAGCGCCCCAACCCATTCTTGGTGCAGCACTAGGTTTTTTTTCTTTCTTTTTTCGTGCCATTTTTCAGTGACCTTTTTTTTATAATTTTGTATTCTAAATTTATTATTATTTATGGATTGATAAAATAATGTCGGTGTAATAATATATATAGCTAGAATTATTAAAAAAGATTATTTTCATAATAATTTAATTCTGAGAAATAAAATTATTAGATTAATTCCAAATTTAAATTTTATCGGACTTAAAATTGGTTTTGAATTAATCGTTAGAAATTAAAAGAAATCATTATCGAACTTTTTCGGTTCACTCGGTGAAATATCTGGCTCATAAAAAGTATGACCACACATTGGACAAACTTTCTTCTTTTTTCTAGATTTTGGATCAAAAGCTTTAAAAGAAAATCCGCAAACTGGGCAAGTAATTATGAGTGGGGATCCAAATCCTTTGATTTTTAGCTTATTTTTCTTTTCTTTCATGCCTTCAGAATATTAATTTATCTTGAAAATAAAATCAAGATTAAATCATTTACATTACAACTAGTTGGTCCTGTGATTAATTCTGTGTTAAGTTTTTTAAAGAATGTATTTGAATCATTATTATTTAAATATTTCTTTATATCAATATTTAAATCTGAAACTTGTTTTACAACATGATTATCAACTAATGCACCCATAGCTTTACTGTTTCCTTCTATTCCATCAAGATTTGCCCCAATTAGTAAAAAATTTAGATTAGAAGGATTTTGTAATTTGTTCTCGAGGAAACTTAAAAGCATTTCTTGATTTCTCCCCCCAACACCATTGCCCTTAATAGTCACAGTTAATTCTCCTGTTCCAATTAAAGCTAATTTATCATTATTATTCTCGATCTTTAAATTTTTTAAAAAAAGCTTATAAAGAGTTTTTCCAAATTCCCTTGCTTCTCCAATTATTTCATTAGAAAAATAATTTACATTGAAATTATGTTTTTTTAGAAATTGATTTGCTGCTTCAGCTGCGGAATTAACACTTCCAATTAAATAATTGTAAACGTTAGTAAAACATTTGTCTCCTTTTTTGGGGTTTTCTAATCTTGAATTATCTAACCCCATTTGAATTGCTACTATAACTGAAGAAGATACTTTTTCTACTAAGTTATATTTCTCCAAAATTTTTTTAGCATCTTGATATGTAGTCATATCTGGTACAGTTGGACCTGAGGCTATTGAATCCAAATTGTTTCCTACTACATCAGAAATAATTAAAGATATTAAAGTAGCTCCACTTGACTTGTATACTTTTCTTGCTAAATTACCTCCTTTAAAATCTGAAATATGTTTCCTTATTGTATTAATTTCATGTATCGAAGCTCCTGATGCTAATAATAATGAATTTACGTTTTGGAGATCTTTTAAAGAAATATTCTCTTTAGGTAGGGGAAGCAATGCAGAACCTCCTCCAGATATTAAACATATGATCAAATCATTTTTAGTGGATTTTTCGACAAGTTTGATCATAGATTTTGTGCCGTTATAACCGTTTTTATTTGGAATTGGATGTGAAGCATAATTAAATACGATCTTATGGTAATGATCTGATTTTTTAATATCTAAACCTTCAGGTACGTTTATAATTCCCTCATATTTCGTGATTGAAGATTTATTTAAAATCTCTGATAAAGATTGAGCCATTTGAGCAGATGCTTTTCCTCCCCCAATAAAATAAATTTTTTCAAAATCATTTAAATCAAATTTATCATCATTAATAATTAAACATCTATCATCTAATCTAACTTTATGTTTGATTAGTCTATCTGGTTTAACAGATTCTATAGCTAGTTCTAACGTTTCCAATCCAATCTTTCTTAATTCTAACTGTTTCTTATCTAAATCTTCAGGAGTTAATTGTGATAAGTTTTTTATGTACAAAGTTACACACTACCTTACTAAATCGATTAAAAAAAATTATTAAATTTAATATTTGATTAACAATTCTCTATCACAAAATATAAGTTTTACATCACATAAAAATCAAAGAAGTAGATTTAAACATGGCTGATACTGTAATGTATGATTTAGCAGTTATCGGAGCAGGTCCTGGTGGGTATCATGCGGCTATAAGAGCTGCCCAATATGGTGCTAAGGTGGCTTTAATTGAGAAAAAGAATTTGGGTGGCACATGTTTGAATTGGGGCTGTATTCCGACTAAAGCATTATATGCATCTGCTGAATTGATACAAAAAGTAAGAGAACATGGTGAAGAATTTGGTGTTTCATGTGACTTAAAGCTCGATTTTGCTAAAGCAGTTGAACGGAAAAATAATGTCGTAAAAGAATTAACGGAAGGTATTGGTTCTTTGGAGAAAGCTTGGAAAAATGATGTCTATAATGGTTTTGGAAAAATTATAGGAGGAAATATGACTGAAGGGTTTGACATTTCTATTGAAGGACAAGATACAAAAATAATTAAAGCAAAAAGAATTATTATTGCTACAGGATCTTCTCCAGCACTAATTCCTGCATTTAATATCGATCATGATAGAATTTTAACAAGTGATGACATTTTACATCCTAATTTCAAAATTGTTCCTAAAAAATTGCTAATTATTGGAGCTGGAGTAATTGGTTGTGAATTTGCAAATATTTTTGCGACCTTTGGTAGTAAAGTTGTAATGCTAGAATATTTACCCTCACCAATTGCTACAGAAGAACCTATGCTCGTTAAAGAATTGCAGAAGAAATTAGATTCATTGGGGGTTGAGATTCAAGTTTCTCAAAATGTATTATCTATTGAGAATACGGGATCTGGAGTAAAAGCAACAACATGTTCGGCCGAAGTTCCAAGAGATCAACTTGATAGCGCTGAAAAATCCTACTTTGAAGCTGAATATTGTTTGGTTTCTATAGGTAGAGCAAGAGAATCTAGTAGTTTAGGATTAGAAGAACTTGGTATTGAAACGATGAGAGGGGCTATAAAAATTGATACAAAAACGACAGAAACTGCTGTGAAAGGCATTTTTGCAATTGGTGATGTAGCGGCTTCAGGAGCACCAATGTTAGCACATGTAGCAAGTTATATGGGTGATATTGCAGTTGCTAATGCACTAGCAAGTATAGGCAGTTTTTCTATAGAAGATAAGAAGGCTGACTATAGAATTGTTCCAGCAACTATTTTTACGAGTCCAAATATTGGATCTGTAGGATTACGAAGGAAACAAGCAAAAGATTTAGGAATTGATGTTGCAATGGGAAGATTTCCATATATATCTTTAGGAAAAGCGAAATGTATGGCTGAAAATGACGGTTTCTTAATGATTTTGGCAGATAAGGAGACTCATAAGATTGTAGGTGCATCTTGTATCGGTGCGGAAGCATCAGAATTAATTGCAGAAATAGCATTAGCGATGCAGAATGGATTAACAGTTCATGATTTAGCAGAAGTAATACATTCGCATCCGACTATTTCGGAAATGGTTTTAGAAGCCGCTGAGGATGTGTTTGGCATGGCAATCCATCGAAAAGGTAGACCAGTCTTTCATTAAATAAAAAGACATTTTTTCTATTTTTTTAATATTTTTTTAATTTTGAACATAGGAAAAAATAATTTCTTTTATATAATTTCCTGCGCACAGTAAGAAGTTTTGACATAATCCCAATCCATTATTCTATGCATCAAGAATTACTAATTTTGATTGTAAATTTACTTTATCTCTATTTTGGCTTCATTCATTTCTGCTTTTGCTTTTAAAATTTTCTTTATCGCTGATGTCGGCACTTTTTGGTCGAACTTGATTTGCATGGTTCCTTTTCCGGTTTTGTAACCTTTTTCTTCAAGCATTTTGCGGTCTTTACTTTGAAGCACGCCCACACCAAAGCCAAAGCTAATATGATTCTTGTATGCGGCAAATCCAGCTAGTTCACCATGGTATTTGTAGAATGGCACGCCGTACCATATTCTCTCTTCTGCATTTGGAATAGTCGATTTTATTATTTCCCGGATTTCTTTGAGTATCGGACGGGCTTCTCTGCTTGAATTGGCAATGTAAGAATCAACATCTTTTGGCTTTGACAT
>JBHLJZ010000089.1:0-15711 GCA_048887165.1 Candidatus Hodarchaeota archaeon
GAAGTAATACAAAATAATGCTATTTTTGTCCCAGCTAAGAGTCCAGAATTATTAGCTAAAGAGATAGTTAGAGTTTTAAAAGATGATAATTTAAGGAAAAATTTAATAGAACAAGCCCGAAATTTTATTAAAAGATATACATGGGATGAAGTAGGAAAAAGTCTTGAGAATCTTTATTTTAAATTATTAGAATGAATTTTTTTCTTCTTTAATTCTACGTTCAAAATTTTGAAATCCAATTTCAATTGGGTTTTCAAATTCTTTAATAATATTAAAAGTATTCATTTTATAGCTTCCTTCAACATATTCAATAGCTTGATTAATAGAATCTTTAGCTTTATGAAAATGTTTTAATGGAAAACCGTTTTCAATTAAAAATTTTTCTTGAGGATATGTTTCTAATGGGAAGAACTCAATCGAAGGGACACCAAGTAAAGCTGATTCTCTAACCATAGTACCACCACCACTTATAACCAATTTAGAGAAGTACATTAGTTGAGCTAAATTATCTAGTCCTTCATACACTCGGAATTTTTTTTTATTTTCGAAACGTTTGATTAAATAATTAAATTGTTCCTTATTGCGAGTTAGAATTAAATAAACAAGATCAGGCATCGCCTTATTTAATTCTGGAATTATTTCAGATAATTGAGTTTCATGTGGTTTCATTATATTTGCTAAATATCCTGCTTTTGTAGGTTCTGTTCTGCAAACTACATAATTTTCTTTAATCAAATTATGTTTTTTAAGGATATTTGTATCCGGTTCAAAGTTGGAAAGCCATCCTATTTCATCTATACCATTAAATCTTATAATTTTATCCTCTTTAAGACCATAATCTAAATACCATTCTATTGGAATACATCGGGGAACAACAATCTGATCGACAAAAGGAAAAGTTGTTGAACATGGACCATATGAACGAGGTTCATCATTGAACATTAGATTGGGTATTTGAAGACCAAATGAAACTCTCATAGCTTCTGGTGAGGTAATACAAAATAAAAAGTCTGGCTTCTTTTTTTCTATAACCTTAATAAGTCCTGAAAGTCGTTGCGTATATGATTTTAATTTCCCTATTAATGATTCTCCACCGTATCTACCCACCTTTATAAAACTTACTCCCCATTTTTCCAATAAATATAGTGTCGAATCAAAATCTCTGGCAGTAATAAATACCTCATGAGCTGATAATTTTTCATAGAGAGGTTTTAGCATAGTTACACTTTTTGGTTCACAAAAATCTAGCCAAACTTTCATTGCTTTAATCATTTAACTTTTTAATTAAACTCGAGGTTTATAATTCCAATAATCTAGATTATCTTTAATCCAAGCTATCTCATTTTTTATACCATCTTCAAACTTAGTCTCTGGTTTGTATTTCAAAACTTCTTTAATAAGTGAACTATTTAAAATAAAGTCTCTTAATTCTCCAGGTAATCTTTTTCTATCCGGTTGGTATTTGCTAGCACTTCCTGGTTTTGGATCATCATAAATTGGCTTGATATCTGGTCTTATTAATTTTAAAACACTATCTGCTACCTGATTAACTGAAAGAAAAGAATCGCTTCCTACATTAAAGATTCCTCCATTTGCGTCTTCACTTTTTATAGTTAAAAGGTTTGCTTCAATAATATCGTCAATATAAACATAATCCCTTTTTTGTTCTCCATCTCCAAAGATTATTGGAGCCTTACCTTCTAAAGCTCTTTTAATAAATATTGTAAGCACCCTTCCATACCATTCTCTTGGACCATAAACTATTCCATAACGTAAAGAAACAGTTGGAAGACCATATAATAAATAATATTGATGGCAATATTTCTCCCCAGCTAATTTACTTACTCCGTAAGGCCAATGTGGCATTGTAGGGTGTTTTTCATCTTCAGGAATATATTGAGCTTGTCCATATACTCCCCCCGATGATGCATATATTACTTTTTTTATATTATTCTTTAAAGCACAGTTTAAAACATTTAAGGTTCCTTCTATATTGGTTTTTAAATCATGAATTGAATTTTCAATTCCAGTAAAGACTTCTAGTTCGGCTGCATGATGAGATACAATATCTACTTTCTTCATACTTGAATCTAATCTCTTATAATCTAAAATATCTCCTTTAATAACCTCTACATGGTTTTTGTTAATATACTCTTCTTTTCCAGTTGAAAAATTATCATAAACTATAATTCTTTCAGCCTTCTCTCTTATTAAACGGTCCACAATATGTGATCCTATAAAACCTGCTCCACCAGTTATTAATATATTTTTCCCTTCTATCTCCATATATAATTCTCTACTGTGATTTTATCAAAGAAATATATTAATTAATTTATAATTTAAAAACTTTAAAATATTAGCTTTGCTCAATTTTAATATCGTTTTTGGATTTTTTCAATTAAATACTTTTTCTTTCATATTAATGTGAATTTTTTATAAGTTTTGAGGAATTTTAATATATAATTTAGAATTACCCAACCATATTTTAACCTCAAAGTTTTAAATTAAAAAATAAAAATTTGAAAAAGTATGACATCTATAAGTGAATTAAATATTGGAGCTATCGAAATCCTTTATTTAGTAATTATTTTTATAGTTGGTTTTACATTTACTCTATTAATTATACCTTATATCGCAAAAATTATGAAAAAACACGGTTTCGTGGGAATTGATATACATAAAAATGCCAGACCTGCAATAGCAGAATCAGGAGGATTAAGTATAGTTTTAGGTTTACTCTTGTCATCTGTTGTTCTGATATTATTTTTTCCAACTTTAATGAATGAAATTATAGTATTTATTTTAACCGTAATTATATGTGGAATTATTGGCTTCATTGATGATCGTATAAAACTTAGGTCAATCTTCAAGATTTTATTAACAATATTTACAGGAAGTGCTTTTTTTTTAGCAAATTATTTTGGTTTTATCACTATTCAATCTCCAACAGTGCCTTTTTTAGGAATAACTAGGTTAACATTGATTTATCCATTAGCTACACCAATTATCGTAGCAGTTTTCGCAAATACTTCAAATATGCTTGAAGGATATAATGGTGAAGGTTCAGGTACTTCATTAATTGCTTTAACTTTTCTTTTAATTTGCGCAGTATTATGGAATTCTGCTGAAGCTTTCCTAATCTGTTTATCTGCCATAGCAGTTATTACTCCCTTCTTTTTATACAATAAATTTCCAGCTAAAATCTTTCCTGGAGATGTGGGTACATTAAGTATTGGGGCGATATTTGCAAGCATTGCATTATTAGGCTCACTAGAAGTTGCAGTTTTTTGTGCTTTGTTGATTCATATAACAAATAGTTTTTTTGTAATTAGATCATTAAGAGGATTTTTTGAAAGTAGTGAAATTCAAGAAAAAAAAAGCGATATTAGGCTATTACCAGATGATCGAATAGAAGCGTCTGGAAAAAAGGATGCGGCCTTGAGTTTTCCAAGATTAATTTTAGCAAAAGGTCCTTTGACCGAACCTCAATTAGTGAAGAATTTTTACGCTATTTCAGTGATATGTGGTTTTTTTTCCATAATTGCCATCATGTTTATGCTTTGGACTATTGGAAGCTATTATTTGGCTTTTTTAATTATTTGGATTATAATTCTTTCAATACCAACAATTATGTTGTTATACCTTTTCCCAAGAATAAGAGGTATTATTATTCTTATGATATTATTGATGGTTATAATGTGCTTAGTTTTAATTTTTATCGATTCAGTAATTATGAGATACTTTCAAGGTGATTTTGAATTGTTTTTTATTGATATTCCATATAACATCTTATTTTCTTTTATTTTAGTTATACCCGCTCTTGCTATATGGTATTATCTAACACTTAGATACTTTTGGATTCAAATTAAAAGAATGAAAAATTGAGGGCTTTTTAGGAAAAATAGTTTAGTTATTTTCTTAACCCAAAATTAAAATACTTCACTAAATTTTTTATTATAATTTACAAATTCGAAGAATATATTAAAATAAAATGAAGAAAGTATTAATAACTGGAGCAGGAGGCCCAGCAGGAGTAAACTTTTTAAGATCTTTAAATTTAATTGACCGAGAAATAGGTTTATATGGCACAGATATAAATACATACCACCTCCAGTTTGCAAAACCATGGACTAAAAAAATGTTTCTTGTTCCTAGAGCAACATCAGATCAATACATTCCTACCATTAATGGAATAATTAAAGAATATCATATTGATATGGTTCATCCTCAACCTGATATTGAAGTATCAATTATTTCTGAAAATAGAGAAAAAATTGAGGCGCTAACCTTTTTACCAAAGAAAGAAACAATTAGAATTTGTCAGGATAAATATTTAAGTGCCAATATTTGGAAAGAAAAAAAGTTCCCTTCTGTAAACGCACTTAAGATTCGATATGATCACTTAGAGAGTGATATTGAAAAAGCTTTTGATAATTTAGGAGAAAAACTATGGATACGTGCTAAAAAAGGCGCGGGAGGGACTGGAAGTACACCAATTGAAAATGAGGAAACTGGAGTTAGTTGGATAAAATATTGGAAATCAAGAGGCAAAGATTGGGAATTTATTGCTCAGGAATATTTACCTGGAAGAAATATAGCATTTCAAAGTATATTTAAAAATGGAGAAATAATATGTTCTCAAGCAAGGGAGCGTATTGAATATATTTATCCATATCTTGCACCATCGGGTGTTACTGGAACTCCAATCGTAGCTAAAACAATACACGATGAGACAATAAATAAAATGGCAACCGAAGCGATATTAGCTATCGATTCAAACGCTTCTGGAATATTTTGTGTTGATATGAAAGAAGATAAAAATGGAAAAATATGTCCTACAGAGATTAATGCAGGAAGATTTTTCACTACCAGTTATTTTTTCTCATTTGCGGCCAAGAAATATGAGGTACCTTTAGCAAATATGCCGTTTATTTTAATAAAGCTTGCTTTTAAAGAAAAAATTCCAGAAGGACCGAGCTATAATATTTTACCCAAAAATCTTTATTGGATTCGTCATATCGATTGTTCAGAACATTTAATTGAAGAAAAAGATTTGAAATAGTCAAATAAATTTTTTATATTATCAATTTCCTCAAGTTACTCACATTCACAGGGAACAGAATTACATCTAATACATTTATTAGGATATTTCTTAAATAAACTTGTTTCAATATTGATTTCTAATAAATTAGCAATTGAATTAAGCCATGCAAAAATATCCGCAATTTCTTCAGATGCTTTTTTTTTATTGATTTTCAATTTTTTTATGATTCGTGCTAACTCACCAATCTCTTCAACCAACCAAATAAATGTACCTTTTATTCCTCGTTTTGAATCCCTATCTAAGTAAACATTTTTTATCATTTGTTGAAATTCTGAAATTCTCATAATCCTAAGATTTAAAGTTCTTTATAAAATAAGACATTTTAATAATTTTAACCCGGCGTCAAAAGCCACTCAAAAATACCTAAATGTGCAAACACAACTATCAAAATTAATGCTAATGAGACTATTATTGCACTTATCGGACCTAACTTTACACCAATCGAACTATCCTCAAAAAATCTCATTAATCCAGCACCCGCCATAGGCATTGGAGAACTAGAACTTCTCCTTTTTTTACGTCTAGATTGACTTGTTCTAGATGACATTCTAATAATAACTAAAATTTTTATTTATAAATTATTTAACTATAAAAAACCAATAATATTAAGTTTTATCATGAAAAATAAAAGAAAATATAATAAATTTTTATTAATTGATTTAATTATTTTTAGATATTATTAAATACTAAGGTAAAACTAATGATAAAAAAGAAAATTTTCTATTTATTAATAACAGGATCTTTACTAATACTAATTTTATCGCCTCATCTTCAATTTAATCTAAATAAAGATTTTATAGTTCAACCTAATGATGAACTTTTAAAATCTTCGTCAAGTCTTGATGGAGTCAATGATGTATTAATAAAAGTTTCTTTACGAGAAGTAAATGTTTTACCTTTTGGTTTAATAAATGTACAAGATAAACTGACTATCTTAAATAAAAATAATAACCCAGTTACATCATTATTTATTGGAGTCCCATTATCATATTCTAATGATTTAATGTTTTTTAAAGCAGAAGGTATAAGAAAAAATAGTTTACTAACAGAGAGATCTAATATGATTATGAATGATTTTGAAATAATTAACGTATATTTTGAATCACCTTTATTACCAAATCAAGAAACAACAATTATTTTTTATCAGACATATAATAATCTTATCAGTTACCAATTATCAGGAATAGAACAATCACTAAATTATACAAACTATATATACCCCCTTTTACCCTATAGAACAGAAGGTGATGTTCAAACATTAATTAATGTACCAGAAACTTCTAATGTTGTTAATATAGAACAAGTATTAGCAGATATTGGACGTCCCTTGGCCGGAAAAAGTTACTTATATGATTTAGCTGATACTACTAAGATTGATCATTTAGATCCTTTCTTAACTAATATCGAACAAGAAAACAGGGAAATTACAATAATGTATGAAGATAGAGACACAACCAAACTAGAAATTGAAAAAATTATACGAGAAATCCATGTTTCACCATGGGGAATAATCGAAATTAAAGAGAATTTACTAATTCATAATAAAGGAATTATTAATGTAACAACATTTCCAATTAACATATCATCAATATCTAAAAATCTAAGAATATATGATTCTTTAGGTATGTTATCTATAAGAGACGTGACTGATCCTCTTTTAACCGATCCAGAAAAACTTTCTATTGGTATTAATTTAATAGCAAATCGTCCACCTCTCACACCAAATTCCAAATATAGCCTTAATATTAAATATAATTTACCCTTTGAAGAGCATTATTCTTTAGATTGGTTTAAAGAGTCAATTAAGATGGACTTATTTACAACAACATATGAATATTTAATCAAAGAACAAGAGATAGATTTGATTATTGAAGGAATTAATGATCTTGAATACATATCATCACCTCCTAGTGCAATCATTAATTCTCAAGGATCCCATATTCTTTCTTTTTATTCAGAAAATATAGGTCCATTAGAAAACAAAGTTGTTCAATTTACGTTTTCTATTGATCTATTCGAGCTACTGGCAAGACCTATTATTTTAACATTAGTGGTTGCATTATTCTCTTCTATTTATGTTTTAATAATTAAAGTTAGAAAAAGAGAGATGGGTTTATCAGTTTTCACGAGAGAATCAATCCCTATAAATGAAATAAGAGAATATTGTGTATTATATGAAGAGATGAATGCATTAATTTTAGAAATTAGAAATGCTGAGGATGCGGTAAAACAAAAAAAATTAGCTAAAAAACAATACAATAACATTCTAAAAAAAAATAGTTCGAAAATTGAAACAATTAAAAAAGAGATAATTCCATTTAAGCAAACTCTAATGAAGACGAATGAAGCATTTGACAATATTATAAAAAGATTGGATGTATTAGATGCAGAACGAATAAGTCTTAATGATAGTCTAAATCTTTTAGAAAATAGATATAAAATGGGAAAATTACCTTCTAAAGCAGCATACCAAAAGCTCTCTAATGATTTTATGAATCGTAGAAAAAAAATTGATAGAACTATTGATAAGAATATTCAACAATTAAGAAGTTATTTATTATAACTATCTTTTTTGGAGATTTTATGAAACCTTGGTTATTCGATATATTAGCATGTCCGATGGATAAGCATTATCCATTGGAATTATATATATTTTCTTATGAAACTAAACCAGATGTATTTAAAAAATTCCTAGATTTATATGAAAACAGAGATATTACTCTTATTAATAAGGATGAAATCATTGATTTTTTCAAGGAAGATGAAAATTTCTTTATAAAGGATGATCTTGTAATAGAAAAAACTCCCATTGATGACTATTTCAATCTATTACTTTCAAGTATAAAGGAAGTAGATCATATTCATGATAACTCTTCAAATGAGATTAGCAAAAAATGCTTCGAAAAAATAAAAACCAAAATTAAATCTAATATTAATAATTTTATTGAATCTTTAAACCCACAAGATTTTAATAAGATTCTACCAGAATTATATTTCATCAATAAAATTAAGATAGAAACAGAAATACAATCCGGAATTCTCTTCTGTAAAAAATGTTGTCGATGGTTTCCAATAATAGAAACAATACCACAGATGCTTCCTGATGAGTATCGAAATGAAAAAGAGGAAACTCAATTTTTAAAAATCAATAAAAATTTATTAGATGAAAAATTTTTTAAACAAGATTTGAAACCTTTTAATATTTAAGCTTTAAAAAACACCTTCTAAATTAAAGCCCGGTGGTGTAGCGGCCAAGCATATGGGGCCTTGAACCCCGTGACCACGGTTCGAAAATTAACGAATTTATTCGATGATCGAAATTCCGTGCCGGGCTATTAATTATTCCTTTATCATAAAAATTATTAGGTTTATCTAATTATTATAAAAAAGATAGCAGAAATGGTAATTTGATTGAAAAAGTCTAAAAGATTTATTATATTTATTGGTTTCGTGTGTAGTTCTCTATTAGCTACTATTCTATTATTTTTTCTAAATTTTTTTCAAAGATTATCTGATATTCTATTAGATTGGACTTTTATAATTACTTTCTTGTTATATTTACTTTCAATAGAGGAATTTTACCGTTGGGCTAAGAATGGGAAAAGAAGTGAAATGAGCGACATTGTAGCTATCTTTTTTTTCTTCTTTCTTATTTTTTTTCTTTCTAAAGATTTAATGACTTCAATAATGGGTGCTTTTTCTATTTATTTATGGTTTGGAATTATAGAATTAAAAGAATATCCTGTTTTAAATAAAATATTAATAATCTCTCTAGTAACTTATAATGTTATATTCATATCAGGGATTATTTCCACTTATATAGGAGACCCAATAGTTTTAAATACTACTTTTGCGTTTTCATTTTGGATAATTCTTGGTTTGGGATTTTTGTTGTTTGGAAGGAGATATTTAATTGTATGGAGATTTTTGTCTCCAGAATATTTAACTCTCTTTTTATATATAATTGCATGGTTAGCTGTAGTATTTGTTAATCAATATACACCATTGAATTTTATTACTTATAATCCTATAAATTTTAACAATTTCAGTTTACTGGATTTTTTTGTAAATATCTACTTTGTACTAATTGTTGTGAATTGGATAATTTATTTTGTATCAGGTTATATTTTAGATAAGTTACTTGGAATTAAAAGGGTAGATAATAATAAACTAATAGATTTAGTAAAGAAAATTAAAGAGGATATGAAAATTAAAAGCAAGGTTAAAATAGGCTTTGGAAATTACCCTATTTTAAATGCTATGGCTTATGGTTCTATTTTTGATCAAAGGATAGCAATCATTGCCGAAGATATTAATCAAATCCCTGATGATGAATTAAAAGGAATTGTTGCTCATGAATTAGCTCATACAAAAGGCAAACATACATTAATATTAACTTGTATCACTTCAGGAGATTTAATATTAAGGATGCTTCTGGGGATCCCTGCAACTTTTTATGACTATACGTTTGGAAATCCTCAGATTCCCTTAATCACATTTATTTTCTTAAATATTTTAATTTATATCCTTCTATTTATATTTGTAAGGATTTTGGAAGGAAAGGCAGATTTAAAAGCGAGAACTATCGGATATTCTAAAGAACTTGTAAAAGCATTGTACAATATTGAAAGTTTTTATGCTTTCGGACGTGAAATAGGTTTAAATACCATGCTTCTATGTGATGAAAAAATTACAAAAGATAATCAATTATTAGATTATAAAGCAACCGCTGAATATTTAAACTTATCAATGATTAAACCGTCAAGAGGAGCACTTATTAGTAATTTAATCAATTCTCATCCTCCTAGTTATCATAGAATTGCTGCATTACTGGATACTGAATTAAAACCTGGAAAAGAAGCAATTTTACCCTTTTTATGTCTCAAGAAGTCTGTTCAAAAAAAATTTGCTTTAAAATTCAAATCTGCCCGACTTAAATTTAAAGAGATAGTAAAACAAAAGTTTGAAGAATATTTTGATATTAAAAATATTCCTTCTCTCATGGAAACATTTGGTAGGATGGAGATCTATAAATATGACCTAAATAAGAATTTTCTTTTTAAAAATAAAATCACAGAAGAAAATATTTTAGGAAAACTTGAAAAAATCAAATTTATAGATGATTTGTGCGACACTGATCAACTTCTAATTATTGATCTAAAATCCCAATCTGAGAGAACTTTAAATTCGACATTGCATTCAAAAATTCCAATAACTATTAATGGAAAATATTTTTTAGAAAAAGAAATCCCCTTAATTTTAACTGATATAGACCTAGATGATAAAACCAATAATAAGAGCTACGTTTTTCACGATAAAGAAAACAGAAGAGTCTTTAAACAAATAAATAAAACAAAATTGCCAAACTCAATCGATGCTATAAAGAATTATATTGATCGCGAAGTATTCTTGGAAGATAAAGGGTCTTTAAGAATCTTAAAATGTGTTGATGTAAAAATAACTGATACGTACGATGACTGTATGATAACACTTTTAGAATCAAACGAAAATGAATTTCCAAATCGTGTTTCTTTTAAGTTTAAAGAAATAATAATCAGGCCTAGAAATATTTCTCTCCCTATCAATAAAAAACAACTATTTCGACGTTATGAATTAGATGTAATTGATTGGTTAGTAAAAAAGCAGATAAGAACGTATATATTTTTAAAGAAACCTGTAAATAATCTCGAAATTGGTTATATTCAAGAATATACTGGTAAAATAGGTAAATATAATAAAAAATTGAATAGTAATGGAAAAAATGACAATGATTTTCTCATTGTTAATAATATTTTCGGTAAAAAGGTAGAAATCCCATTTAAGTCTTTAGAATTATTAAGATTTGATTATGAAACTGGTTTAATTCAAAAAAAATCAGAAAAAAGTTTAGTTACTAAATTAGGGTATAAAATATTAAACAAATTTAAACCAGAGAAAATTTTTTATCTTAATAAAATTTAATTGAAATGAGCTTTTTAAAGATTTAATATGTTCAGTAAAATTAAAAACACTTTAACTCTTTTAAGAATAAGACAATACTATAAGAACGGCTTGGTTTTTGTAGGAATCTTTTTTAGTGAAAGATTATTTGATTTTTCCGTTTACTTTACACTGATTATGGGATTTATCTTGTTATGTTGTGCCTCCTCTTTTAATTATGTAATAAATGATATAAAAGACATTGACAATGATAAAAAACATCCAGAAAAGATGAGAAAAAAACCTCTTGCTTCTGGAGAATTATCTATTACTTTTGCAGTATTATTAATCTTCTTTTTATTATTCATTATTATTATTTCTCTTCTTTTTTTAATTCCTAATTGGAACTTTATGTTAATGTTAGTTTTAATCATCGTTACTGGACAAATGTATAATTATCTATTCAAGTTTTATGCTTTCATCGATATTCTAGTTTTATCTATTGGGTATATTTGGAGAGCCCTCGCAGGTTGTTTGATTATTGAGGAATATATATCTGCTTGGTTATTTTTAGCTATCTTTGAAATTGCCATGTTTTTAAGTATCGCTAAAAGAAGAGGAGATTTGCATTTTTTAGGAAAAGATAAGGCTATAAAGCATAAAAATGTTTATGACCAATATTCTCTTAAATTATTAGATCATTTTCATGTTATAATTTCAGGATCTTTATTTATTACATATTCCCTCTATCTTATTTTTAAATTTAATTTATTCGTTCCAGAAAGTGTAGTTTTTTATGAATATATTGCAATTTTCACTATTCCCCTGTCATTATACATAATTATGAGATATTTATATTTAACATCCGCTAAGCCAAAAATCGCCCGTAGTCCAGAAAAGATCGTTTTAGATAAGGGAATAGTTTTAGCAGGAACTATACTACTTATTATATTATTCATTTCTTTTTATTTTGATAATATAATCCAAGTTTTAAATTCTATATTGAATTAAACCACAATTTTTGAAAATTTTTTCGAGATATTACTTTAAACCATTTATAAATAGAAGAATATATCACTTCTCCTTATTTTTTTTGAATGGAAATTAATTAGATAAACCTATGATGGGAAAGGATTCCCACAATTCTCTTAAATCACTTAACTATCAATAAGATTATATTTAATTTATTTTAATAGCGAAATAAATTTTAATTTAAATCTATAATCCGAAAACCAAAATTAATTATTAGAAAAAGATAAAACTTATAAGTTTATAAATTTAACAAATTAATTAACAACTTAATCTAAAAAAAATCTAAAAATTCAAAACAATTAATGTGATTAAAATATGGAAAGGAAAGCTCAAATAGCGGTAGGAGTTATTGCAATAATAGCAGTAGCCGCCATTGTTGGTGGAGTAGTAGTATTCTTATTGGCACCTCCAAGTGCAGAAACAACTCTTGTTTTCGGCACTATGTATGGTCCCAGACGACTTGATCCCATGGATTCCTGGGATGGAGCATCAAACCAAGTGCTTGAACAGGTAGTTGAAACTTTAGTCGCTTATGATTATGAACATGTGGACTCGAATGGTGATTGGGATTACCCACTTATTCCTTGGCTAGCAGAATCCTGGAGTATTGACGGAACATTTTTGCAATATACGTTCACTTTAAAACAAGGTGTAACATTTCATGATGGAACGCCTTTTGATGCTAACGCTGTTAAATTTACATTTGATAGAATGCTCTGGGCCTTAAATGCAACAGGTACAAATACTGTACGCGTTACCAGATGTGCTGAATTATACGAATTTGTAGACCCCATAACACAAGATATGTATTCTATTATTAACTCTACTGTCGTTAATAGTGCTTATAGTGTAACCATAATATTAAACGATCCTTTTGCCCCCTTCCTTGATTTATTAACTTATACATCATCCAGTATCTTATCACCTACATCCCATCCAGCGGATGATTATATTGTAACTGGAGCGGATGATATCCTTGTTGGTACTGGTCCTTTCAAGTATGTAAGCTATGAAACTGATGTTGAAGTTATTATGGAGAAAAACGAAAATTGGTGGGGCGGAGATATTGAAATTGATAAATTAGTAATCTCCGTTATTACAAATGATAATGCAAGAAACGCAGCATTATTGTCTGGTGATATTCACTATTTATCTGATCCAATGGATGAATTGTATGATACATTTAACCTTACAAGAGGTATTGAGTTATATTATCAAGGTCAAGATTGGGTTATTCAATATCTTGGAATGAACAACATCCACATTAATAGGACAGTACGAGAAGCTATTTCTTATGCATTTGATGAGGAATATCTCATCGATGAAATTGTATACGGACACGCTTCTAGATTGAAATCAGCTCTACCACCTGGTCTGAAATATTATAACGGAACCCTTGATCAACCCAGGACCAATATGTCTAAAGCAAGAGAGATAATGCAATCTATGGGTTATGGTGGAGGTTTCTCTCTTGTAGATGATGCTCCGTGGATTGCTCAATCTGCATCTGCTCCATTCTTTACATGGAACTACACCTATAACATTGGTAATCCAGTTCGAGAAGACGTACTTATTCTAATGACAAACGTTCTCATGAAACTTGGAATAAGGGTAGAAGATGCAGGTATGACGTGGGGTGATTTTCTTGACAGACTATACCATACACCTCCATATACAAGAGAAGATTTACGACTTTATTGGATTGGTTGGGGTCCAGATTATAACGACCCAATCAACTATATCAATCCATTATACACCAATAGAAGTATTGCCTCTAATGGAGCTCAATACAATGGTTATACAGAAGCAATGGTTGCTGGTAGAGACGAGATGAATTTGTGGGATAACGTTCAATTGTTAATGGAAGCTCAAATTGGTGAGTCTAGTGATGTTATAAGAGGACAAATGTTTAATAGAATTCAAGAATTACTTGTAGCAGAAGACTTCGCATGGGTTTACGGTTACGTTAGAGTTAGAGCCTGCGCATACGTCGACAATTTGAAAGGGCTTGAAGGAGCAAGTCTCTCCGGATTTGGAAGAGAATATTTCGCTTATTGCTATTTCGAATAAATAATTTTATAAAGCTATTTAAAAAATAAATTTTTTTTTTTTATTATATTACCTTTTATTAGTTTTTAATTGAATGATTAAATATGAGCTCAAGAGGTTTTTTTAAAAGTCCTCCAACAAAGCTAAAATCTTACACAAGAGATATTGCTCCATTGGGCTTTTATTTTGATGTATTCTCAACAGATGATTTTACAATTCCGATAATGCCTGTTCCTATGAGAATTGACAAAATAACAAATGGGCAAGGAACATATTTCATATTACCAAATATGAATATAATGAATGATTTATTTAAAGAAGTAGGTTATTTCATTGATTTTAAAAATTTTATTTTTGAAGGAATAAAAAATCTAATAATTTATTCTAAGAAAAAGTATAAAGAGATAATTTTTAGAAGTTTAATGGGAGATAGAATAATAGAATGGTTTGGAGCATCTTTATTGATTGATGCAGAAATCCACAGTCTTACACAAGATTTTAGCTACTTGATTTCAGAATTCTTAAAAATTTATACAAAAATCGAAAAGAATAACTTAAACCCTGAAAATGATCACTATAAAGTATATCTTATAGAATATTGTGAAAATTTAATAAGTTATTTTAGGGAAAAAATAGAATCAAATATATTTTACGTTAAAGAGAATAAGGAAATAATTGCTAAACCACTTTATAAAGAAAAAAAGAATAAATATTATCCTATAATTATTGAAACACAAGTAAATAATTTAAAGAAAAACAAATTAGAAAAAATGAATTTTATTCCCTATTTAATTTATGACGATATTTTGGACATTTTCAATTATAATAAAATCATTTTAATTGAAAATTTAGAGATAAAACCTTTTGATCTCAAGATATATGAAAAAATACAAATAATTAAAAAAGGATCATACATAGATAAAATTAATTTGGATTTGGTTAAAGACAAGCTTAACTTAATAAAATTTGAGTTGGAGAAAATAATATGAAACTTAAAATTGATATTAGCAGGAACGCAAATTTCATTCTTGCACTTCTATTGCTTCATTTTGTATTTTTTGGCTTTCTCTGTAATATTTTTCAAAAAGATATTGGTATTAGAATTTTATTTTTGTATCAAGTTTTATTTAGTTTTGAAAATTTCTCATTTTTATCAACAATTATACTTTTTATAATTGTTTTTTTGATGGCTTTTCGAGAAACTTTTTTTGAATATGGTATTAAAAATAGTATATGGTTGATTCCCGCAATCATCATTCAATCATGGATTTGGTATTGGTTTATTGAAGGATTTGATATATTAATAATATTTCTTTATTTTGCGAGGATTGAAAGTTATATCACAATTTTATCACTATTAGGAATAATTCTCTTAGCTGCAGTGTTAGGAGTGGTTTCGAAAATTAAGTATCAAGAATATATGAAAAGAATTAAAGAAGTTGAAGTTTAAAGAATTGTAACATTTTGAAAAAGAAATAAAAATTGATTTATATAATAATAAATAAAAAAATTTTATGAACCAAAAGTTCGAGATGATAGTTTATGAGTATGCTTAAGTATATCTTTAGGAGGATGCTAACCTTTGTACCTGTTTTATTCGGAACAAT
>JBHLJZ010000090.1:0-1001 GCA_048887165.1 Candidatus Hodarchaeota archaeon
AGAAAGCTGGGACTCAATCTGGTAAGGAATTCAATATTCCAATTCTCTATTTAACTGAATTACTTGCATTAGCTTTCGGTTTTAATCCAGATGATCTTGGACTTAAGTTTCATAGATCAAGATTAACTGCGTTCTTAGAACGATATGATCTTAAATAAAAACTTAATTTATTCTCTCGTTACTTATTTTTTAAAATAATCTAAAAAAAAGATCTTTAAAAAAAAATTATTTATGTCTTATTGGGAAAAAGAAGTAAAATGTAACATTTCAAATTAAAGTACCAAAGAGATTAAATCCATCAGCTTTATCTATTTTAACATGAACAAATTTTCCATATTCACCAATATAGTTTTCAATAAATACATTTTTGTAAGCAAGGTTTCTGCCGAATGCTTGATTTTTCTTTTCACCAGAATGTAATATCAGAACTTCACCGTCCCAACCTTCCCAGTGTTTATTCATATCGATTAAACTATCTCTGAAAATTTTTGATAATCTAATTGATCTTTCCTTAATGATTCTGCTATTAAGTTGTTTCATATCCTTTGCATTAGTTCCAGGTCGAGGAGTGAATTTAGAAATATTTAAAATTTCTGGTTTAAGCCATTTGATTAATTTAATAGTTTCATTGAAATCTTCTTCAGTTTCCCCTGGAAAACCACAAATTATATCTGTTGAGAAGGTAAGTAAAGGAAACTTATTCTTCAAAATATTGATTTTATTATGAATTTCTGAGATTGAATAAAATCTATTCATTTTTTTTAAAATTTTATCACTTCCAGATTGAATTGGGATATGTAATAACTTATAAACTTTGTTCAAATTATAAATTGAAATCATTTGGTTAAGATCTTTGATTAAAAAAATAGGATTTAACATTCCTATTCTTAAAAAGAATTTAAAATCTAAATCATTTATTACTTTTACTAAATTGAAAAGATTTGTATTGTTATATTGATAAGTACTGCAATCCTGTGAAGTAAGATATATCTGTTTAATAT
>JBHLJZ010000090.1:1011-15697 GCA_048887165.1 Candidatus Hodarchaeota archaeon
GCTTTAATTGATGTCTCGCGTTCTCAATTACACTTTCAGGATTATAGCAATTAAGTTTGCCTCTCGCATTTTTCACACAACAATATGTACATGATCCTAAACAACCTTCAGAAATGGGAAGAATTCCGGTTATTTTATTTTTAGGGAAATCTAATAAAATTTTGGCTTTATCAATTTTCTCAGTACTTTTTACAATAAGATTTTTTTTACCATTTTTAATTTGCTTAAAGATTTCGGGAATTTTGTTGATATTATCTAAATCTATTATTGCAGAAAATGATGGGACTAATTTTTTAACTTCATTAATATAGCCAGGTTCGATATGTGGTAAGCAGCCAGCGATAATTAAGTGTTTATCAGGCCGATTCTTGTAGGTTTTGTATAAATTCTTCAGTCTCGTCTTTATTTTATTTTCTGTCTGCTGTTTAACTGCACAGGTATTAATTATTAGAAACTCTGCTTCATTAAGGTTAGTTTCTGAGTAATTATTTTTCTTTAAAATATTCGAAATAATATAAGAATCTGCTTTATTTGAGGTACAGCCGTAAGTCTCTATATAAAAAGAATTTTTTTCCAACAGTTATCCTTTCAAAATAAATATTCTGCTTTATATAGGTTTAAAAGAGTTTTTTAATTAAAATAATCTATTATTTACAATAAGAAACTTTAATTATTTAATGATGAAATATGGCTAAATATGCCTATTGTAAAGTTTGCAAAAAACAAATTGATAATCCAATTAGAAAACCATTGGAAACATTTCAAAAAGTAGTTTGGGTGATAATAATTGTTGCTACTGTAGGAATCGCGGCATTAGTTTATGCAATTTATGTTAGTAATAAAAAGAAGAACTATTGCCCAACATGCTTATCTGCTTTAGAGTTTTCAAAAGAACCCTTTGAAAAGGAAGAGGAAGAATTAGTGCCGTTAACACCTAAAGAAAAAGTTCTTTCCAAAGCAGGAAAAAAAGTAGAACGTAAGGAAAAACCAAGCGAGGTAGAGGCTGAAATAGAAGAGGAACGAATAAAACCGGAGCAAACATTTTGTCCTTACTGTGGGGAAGATATAAAGCCCAATGCTAAGAAATGCCCCTATTGTGGAAGTAACTTAAAAACTCCCTATTAATTCATAAAGATATTATTTATCAATAGCATAATATAATAATACAAAAAGTTTCAAATAAACTAAAATAAAATATAAAATAATAGATTTTAGAAATTCTAAATTTAAATTTGATAATTATTAAAGGATGAGATAATTATGCCAAGAAAACCAAGAAGAGCACCAACTAGAGAACCAGATCCCTTAGATGAATATAGTACTTGGGATTTACGTATTGCTAAAACGATTTATTATGCCTTAATTGTAGGCGCTGCTGTTTCAATCCTTGGAATATGGTTGACGATCATTGGTTGGTTAATTGAAACCGGACGATGGGATGTAATTGCAGGTTGGGGTCCAGGAGCAGTAGCACTTATTATTGTGGGGATCGTTGTTGGACATCTTTTTCTACTAGTTCTATTCTACATATTATTTCGAGGAGGAATATTAAAGCTATGCCAAAGGATATTCAAAGACAGAGTTTTAGCTAAAAAGTATGAAGATTACACTACTTTAAGGCTATTAGTTGCTGTCACTTTAATTAGTGTTTATATCTTTCTTATAACCTTATTTTTAGTAATAATTCCTTCATTAGTGTGGAATTTGTTTGCTGAATTATGGATTTATGTTATCACCAGTTTCAATCCTGGAGAATGGGTTTTACTTATTGGAATTCTTATGCTCGTAATAATAGGAGCAATTTATTTAGGATTTGTCCTCTGGAATCATGCTGTGTTTTCTGTGCTTAAACGAGTGAAACGCATTGAAGAAGAATACGAAATTGAAGAAGAGATCAAAAAAGATGAACTGAAAGGAGCTGATGAGGAAACATTACAAAAAGTATATGAAAAGCAAACTGGCAAAAAAGCTATTTATCGCGGTAAAGAAACTAGAGCATATAGATCTTGGAAAAAGAGTATTATAAGCTAATTTTTAAAAATAAAAATAAAATAATTTTTTTATAATTTTTCTACACTTTTATCTACGCATCATTCTTGGATTTCTGAATAAATCTAATTCTTGCTTGGGAGGTCTATAAGGAGAACTTCCTGTGGTTTTCATCTTTTTAAAGAGTCTCTTAACCAGTTTAGCTGCTCCATCCATAAAGTTACAGGCACATCCGAATAATGTCATGTATTTGATAAATGTTTTGTCTTTCGCATAATCTTCATCAAAAATTTCTATCTCGAATTCTTTTTGTATAGGATGGCCATCAACTCTCGCGATCAGTTTTTTGCCGATATACAGCTTGTAATTTCTTCCTGGACCGACGACTCCCTTTGCTCGAACCATTTGGAATTCATCTTCTTTATCTTCAGGAAGAAGGGGAAACGCCCATCTGGAACCAATTAACCTCCAGCTTCTTACTAATCTGACTAAATTTATTGTTCCAGGGATTTGCATTATGAATACAGGAGCGGGGTGTTTAATTTCATAACTCTGTATTAAAGAATGAGCAACACTTAATTCTACCCCACCTTTGAAATTTCCACCTTTCGGAGTAGCGTCCATACTTTCTTCCATAATAGTGAAATATCTACATACTAGTCTTTTTTCCTCTAAAGGGCTTTCCTCCCATTGTTCTTTATTAAACCCTATAATAAATTTCTTTTCGTCATCTTCTTCAATAACGCCTTCGATATCAAAATTTTTAGAGAACCAACGAGTTTTAGCTTGATATTTAAGTTGTTGATGGATTCCTAATTCTTCATCATGTAATCTAGTTCTCCAAAAATTAACTTTCAGCTTTTTAAATACAATTTGTTTAGGAGCTTTTATTTCTTCTTCAATTACTTCTGCTTTTGCGGGTTTCGCTGCCTTTTTTTTAGAAGGCGTTGATCTCGCCTTTGTTCGAGGTTTTTTGGATTTCTTTTCTGCCATCTTTTCTATTTCTTCTACGGGATCTTCTTCTGTCATATTTATTCACTTCTTTTAAAAATGCTATTAGAATAATTATTTATTAAAATTAATTTCTTTAGATTGTTTTTATTTTTTTCTCAAAATATTCTTTAGTATTAACAAAGTGAATATAAGTTTATAATTTTAAGCTAGAATCTTTTTTCAAATAATATCTTGCTAATAAAATATTAAATAATATTAGAAATATATTTTAGAATCTAACTTCACAAACTTCGCTATCACAGAATTTTTCACCAATAGCACGATCTCTTGTATCGTCCAAGTCTAAGGGTTTAATAGTTGAGATTATTTCCTCATAACGCTCCTTAGATATCTGTTCATATGGGGCTTGTTTATATCCATGATCTTTTATCGGTAAAAAGCTGACACTCTTTAACTTATCTTCAAAGCATTCAAGAACAGGTTTGATCTGATTTACTTCTTCTTTCTTGAATGTTATAGTAATCGAAACCTGGTTATCGGACCAATATTTCTGGTAAGCTGCTGCATTTTCGGCTTGTTCCCACATTGAGACTTCAGTCTTTGAACGATCAAAATATTCTTCATGAACAGGAAATTCAGCAACAACAGTATTTGGTGAATAAGCATCATCTTCAATATGATATCCAGCTCTTTTTACTGGTCCAATTAAATCCGAATTTTTTGAAAGCCGTATTCTGCGAATATAATACTCTGAATGAGGATAATGAATTCCTGGAGGAACACCAGGCAATAAACTTACAGTTCCACTTGGTTTTACTGTGGTTAACTTAATCGATTTAGGAATACATAACCAATCAGAATAATCTTCATCAAGCTTTTTCAGGTAATTATATGCTTTATCACACCACTCTAATAACGTTCTTCGACCATGCTTTACAAAAGCTTCAATTATTCCTGTTTGAGAAATCCCCATCCTTCTATTTTTAAGCATTACAGCATTTGTCTCTTTCCAGTGAGTATTGACTAAGGTTACGGATTTAGAATAGAGGTATGCGTATTTAAGCGTTTCTTGAAACTCTTCATAAGATTCATGTCTTGAGGGAAAGGTTTCTACAAGACAGCACAATTCGAAACTTTCAAGTGTTTGTTCGCCACAAGGATTAACTCCTGCCGCTTTTTTATCTTTAAAATCAGGATTATCTCCCATTCGAGAATAATTTTTAGCATTTTCTAGCCAAAAAACTCCTGGTTCTCCATTTACTGCAATCTGATTTGCAATAAATGAATAATCTAATCCTTTTACAGCAAAAACAGAATTATTACTTGCCCATCTGTGAGAATAAAGAGCTTCCTCGTCTTGCTTACATGTAACAAACTCTAAGTCAGTAGGATCTCCTAAAGCAATTTCAGCGCTCCTTCTTACATTACCAGCAACAACACATTTTCCTACGTGGTTCATGACATCTACAATATCGACAGAAGTGATTGGTTGACCAATTCGTTTCTCCAAAATCTTTTGAATATCTTCAAGCATCTGTTTTAATGGTTTTGGTCCTGACGCAATACCACCAAAACCTCTAATAGGTTCTCCAGCAGAACGAATTAAACTAAAATCATATTCAGGAACTTGCTTTCCTAAAAAATAAGCTTCTAACACTAATTTTAATGCCTCAACCCAACCTTCTCTACTATCAGGGATTTGAAATCTAAATTCACCCTCTTTTGGTTTTTTTATCGTTATCTTTTCCGCTCCTTTAGTATCGAAACCTACACCAACTCCAAGCATGAGAGCATCCATAACGAATTCGAAAGCTTTTGAATATTTTCGGTCAATATCTTCTGTTGATGCGAATCCGCAATTATTTAATGACATCGAGCCGTGTCTGGCTATAAATTCTGTTCCCATCATCCAGAGTCCCCTACCAGGCGGTAAAAATTTAAAATTCCAGATTTTTTTAAACATCACTTGAGCTGATTTTTGAGCTTTTTCGTCACTCCAAGGTAAACTTAATTTAATGCAATGCTCCTTCTGTATTGAATAACAACCCTCAACAACTCTTCTAATAGTCTCCCAAAATTCCTCTTTTCTATTTTCTTTTTCAATAATTCGAGCGTAAGTTCTTTTATATGTAATGTATCCTAAAGGTCCCCAATCTGGTTGCTTTCCTTTAAATTCATTAAGAAAATCTTCATCAAGTTTAAAAGAAATATTCTCAAGATTTATAGCACGAGCAAATAAATTTCGATATTTATTCATACCTCGTTGAGTCAATTCTACACATACCAATTCCCTAATATAATTTGTGGTAATTTCATTAATTCCAAGCCCTATTATTTTTCGAATTACATCTTCAGCAACCTTTACCGCAATATGCATATCAAGCCCAGTCTCTTTATTTAAGACTTTTGCGATATTAGTTTCATCGAATTTTTTCTTTTCCCCTTTAGAATTAATAACATATTTTGGATACAAATCAA
Source organism: Candidatus Hodarchaeota archaeon (assembly GCA_048887165.1). Taxonomy (GTDB): domain Archaea; phylum Asgardarchaeota; class Lokiarchaeia; order Sigyniarchaeales; family SOKP01; genus SOKP01. The sequence continues at coordinate 6,433 of JBHLJZ010000090.1, forward strand.
TTAACGAAAACGAGTTATTGGTCATTCTATTCCTCCATAATTAATAAAAGGTTTGAATTTTTAATTTTATCGGCTTTTTTATTTATTTAATATTTTTATTTGCCTTAACCTACCTATAACTTAATGTTTTGATACAATATAAAATTGACGTTATGAATTTATTAAGCCATTGATTTGTTTTTTTTTATTTTCAATTAGTAAAATCTAAATAATTCATGGAATACAAGATGTTTTAGACTTTAAATTTTAACTATTTTATTTTATTGATTATTATTTCTTTTTATGTCGAAATTTTGTCGCTATTATTAAGACTTTTAATAAAAGGAAGGCTTTTAAAGAAAAAATGATAGATAAATTAATAATTTTTAATTTATACCACATATAAAGAACTATTTTGACATTAGCAATAATAATTCTAAAAATACATATTCAATAATTTCCTTTTTATGTTTAAGTAAACAATTTTGAAAAAAATATGCCTTTAGACACTCATAAAGATGGTTTAGAAGAATTAAAACCAGAAGTCATAAAAGAAGAACTCGCTTTCCAGTACTTTTTATATTTCATAATCTTTGCGACCATTTATTTAGCCTCGCTTTTAGTACCTACAACATGCTTCTTGGTTTACTTTTTATACTACTTTTTACCATACTTTTTGGAAGCTGCTAATTTTCTGTCTCTTTTTACTCAAATAGATCCATTAATTGCTTTATTAACAATGCCCTTAGTTATGATATTCTGTTATTTATTAAGATTATTCTTTTTGGCAGTTCTTACAAAAATTTTTTGGAATTATACTGAGAAAAAATCACCTTCGAAAGATGGTATTATACCCCGTAATATTCGAAGTAAAACTGAAAAATATTACCACTTACGATCGTTTTTAATTAAGTACCCTAAAAATTCTTTTATGAAAGGGTTCTTTCCTTGGTTATCCAATGCCTTATTTAATTTTATAGGTTCTACAAAAATAGGAAAAGGATCAACTCTTGAAGAATCAGTTGGAAATGAAAAATTTGCAGTAGTAGGTAAGAATTGTTATGTTGGAGTTAATAGCACTTTAGCAACACATTTAGTAGAAGGTCTGTTTGGAAATATAGCTTACTTTCAAATAAAAGTAGGAGATAACGTTACAACCGCAGCATCGAATCAAATCGGACCGGGAACTGAAATTAATGAAAATTCGTATCTCTTACCTTTAGCTTCAGCAACAAAACACAACGTATTGAAAGGTAATAATTACTATTTCGGCATTCCATTGCGCAGAATATTCGATAAAAAAGTAATGAGATTTCTTAATCTAAATCCAGAAGATCTTGAAAAAAATAAGGATATCACAAAATTTTTAAAAATGAAAAGAAAAGGAGATTTGGAAACAATAGAACAAGAAGAAAAGAAAGATGAAGAACCTGTAAAAATATTAAGTAATGAAAAAGAAATTAAGGAAGAACCCATCGATATAAATAAATTATCAGTAAAGGATTTAGCTGTTGATTTTACTACAAGTAGTGCAATTAGTAGGGTTAATATCAAATTTTTGGCTGTATATTTACCAATCTTCTGGTTAAGTGGTCTTGTAGTAGCGATTTCTTTCTATACTTATTCCTTTTTTCTTGAAAGATACTTAATCCTCTTTATTTATTTTTTACCTACAATGGTATTAATATTATGGTTCCTCTTTATTCTAAGTTGTTTTGTGTTCAGTAAATTACTCTTGATTTTGGTTAATTTAATCCACAGACCGAAAGAAGGTACTTTCATCGCAGAAATTGGTGATACTGATTTTGAATTCTGGTGTTTGAGGACTGAACTCAAGAAAATAGTCTTATGGTTAATGAGAAATTGTCCCATACCTTGGATTGATGTGCTCGCATTTAGGTGGTTTGGAATAAGCATTGATTTTTCCAGCTATCTTTATGATGCATGGTGTGATGCTGAATTTGTAGATTTTGGAAGACGCGTCGTTATTGGGCAAGGCGCAACAATAATGTCCAGTATGGTAGTAGGAAAATACCTCATTATTAAGAGGGTGTTTTTTGATGATTATGTACTAGTAGGAGGTCATACCACAGTTGCACCAGGAACAATCGTAGGTAAGGATACAATTCTAGCAGCCATTTCAACTACTTTATACGACCAGTATCTGGAGCCTGGTTGGATTTATATCGGAATTCCTGTAACTAAATTTAAACTAAACAAGTATGCTGAATCTCGTAGAGATTTTATAATGAAGAAAGATGTTGATGCAGAAAAGAAATTTGAGATTGAACATAAAATAAATATCGATGAAGATAAAAAAGATATTGCTTGAATCCAAAGTTATTAGAATAATTTTTAAAAAATAAATAAAAAATATATATTTCTTCAGATTTTATGGCACTTATACAAATTTGTTATTATTGAGTAAATTATGACGACTATTGAGAATATGTTATTAATCATAGCAATTTCAGCTTTAGCACTTCTTATATACATAATAATTGCTTTTATTATAGGAACAATTAAAAAAAACAACGGAATTATGGATATTTTTTATGGTCCAGCTTATCTTGTTGTTGCTCTAACCAGTTTCATCTCAAACCTTATTTTAACAAATAATTATTCGTTAAGGCAAATTGTTTCTACATTACTTGTATTTTTATGGGCAGTACGAATTGCTACATATGTTTATACAAGAAACCATGGAAAACCAGAAGACTATAGATATGCGGCTATGAGGGAAAGGTGGAAGAAAAACATAGCTCTAAAGAGTTTTTTCAAAATTTATCTTTTTCAAGGAATTATTGTTTTTTTAGTAGCTATTCCTGTTTGGTTTGTTAATATCAGTGATAATCCCTCTATTAATAGTTTTTTAGATTTTTTCGGAATCACTTTATGGTTAGGTGCTCTAGTTTGGTTAATTGGATTTATTTTTGAGACAGTTGGAGATTGGTCTCTCTATAAGTTTCTGCAAAAACCAGAAAATAAAGGAAAAGTTATGGATAAAGGTTTATGGAAATATACTCAGCATCCAAACTATTTCGGTGAAGTAACACAATGGTGGGGGTTATCAATTATTGCACTTGCGGTACCATTTGGGTTTATAACCTTTATAGGACCGGCATATATAACCTTTCAAATTATAAAAGTATCTGGAGTTAAGCTACTAGACAAAAGATTTGAAGGAGATGATGCATATTCCGACTATAAAAGACGAACGAGTGCTTTTTTTCCTTGGTTTCCAAAAAAGAAACAAAATCAATAATTATACTTTAAAACTCTTTTCTTTTTTATTTTAAAAATAATAGAAAAAATATTCTATAAACTATAGACTTGATATTTTTAAATACATTTATACTTATAAAAATAGATTTATCTCTAAAGTTATTATTATATATAGATTTTAAATAATTTTTTGATATAAATATGAGTGTAGATCAAAAAGATAGTAATGTAAACACTCAGAATAACAATATAATAAAGGAAGAGATTAATCTTCAGTATCATTGGTATTTAGGATCATTCTTTGTAATCTATTTTAGTTCTCTTCTAATTCCCGCAATCATTTTAATGTTATATGTAATGCTTTTCTACCTACCGTATTTTCTCGAAAATGACAACTTTATTTCGCTTTTTACTAATTTAGAACCACTACTAGCATCCATCTTCATGCCTTTTATTATAATTATCTGCTATTTAACTCATATTTTGATAGTAGGTCTTATGACTAGATGGTTTTGGGGAATAACAGAAAAAAAGTCCCCTTCTAAAACTGGTATTATTCCACGCAATATTCGAAGCAAAACTTTAAATTATTATCACATTCGCAGTTTTATGATAAAATATCCGAAAAATGCTGTTATCCGAGGTCCTTTCCCTTGGTTGATAAATTGGCTTTATAACTTAGTTAAAACTAATAAGATAGGTAAGGGGACAACGATTGAAGAGCAATTTGGAGCAGATAAATTTGTTGAAATTGGAAAGAATTCATATATAGGGGTAAATAGCGGATTTAGTTCTCATGCTGTGGAAGGTATTTTTGGCAAAATTTCTTATGCTAAAATTAAACTAGGAGATAATGTTACAACAGCAGCACTTAATTGTTTAGCCCCAGGGGTAGAGATCAATAATAATTCAGCATTATTTCCTATAGCTGGTGCCACAAAATATAGTACATTAAAAGGTAATAATTATTATTTTGGAGTTCCACTACGTAAAATCTTCAAGAAAAAAATATCTTCTTACTTAGATATTAGTGAAGAAGAATTAGAAAAATTTGAAAAAATACAAGAACCTGAAGGTGGAGTCTGAGTAAAATGAATCGTGTAAAAGAAGATGCAAATTCTGAATCAAAAAGGAATGAAATAAACTTAAAAGAAGGTAGAGATTATACAATTGATTTTGTAACTAGTTCTGCAATAAGTAAGATGAATATTAAATTCTTGATTATCTACTTACCTATCCTGTGGTTAGCAGGATATATGGCAATTAGCGTCTTTTTTGATCTATCATTATATATTAATAACTGGCTTGTCACAATGTTATTATTACCTTTCTGGTTATTTATTCTATATTTTATCTTTATTTTTGGGATCGCAATCTTTACAAAAGCATTTTTGCTAATAATTAATTTAATTCACAAACCAAAACAAGGAATTTTTAAAGCGGAAAAGGGTAATCCTGATTATGAATTTTGGCGCTTACGTGTTGAATCAAAAAAGTTGGCAATATGGCTTATGTCGAGAAGCCCATTACCATGGATAGTAATGTGGGGCTTTAGATGGTTTGGTGTTCGAATAGATTTCTCAAGTCACCTTCAAGAAGCATGGGTTGATACTGATTTTATCAGTTTTGGAAGAAAGGTTACAGTAGGACAGGGAGCAGTAGTTATGAGTTCAATGGTTGTTGGTAAGTATTTAATCATTAAAAAATCAATTTTTGATGATTATACAGTAATTGGTGGTGTATCTAATATAGCTCCAGGAACATTTGTTGGAAAAGATACTGTAATAGGCGCTTTTTCAACAACAACATATGATCAAATTTTAGATGAGGGATGGATTTACTTTGGGATTCCTGCTATTAAACTTAAACCGAATAAATATGCTGAAGAACGAAAAGATGTCATTCTAAGAAGAGTTGTAGATGAAGAGAAGAAGTATGAAGAAAAACATGAAATCATTATTGATGAAGATAAGAAAGATCTCGTTAACAATAATAAAAAGGAGTGATATGAAATGTCTGTACCATCAAGTTTAAGAGTTGGTCCATTTACCTCACAAGTATTAGTAAAGAAAAGATACTTAATTTTTCATTTCATTTTGATATGGATTAGTTTCTTTGTGATCCAATTAGAGTTTTGGTGGTACTGGAATCTTTTATATCATGACTATTTTATTCATTTTCTCATTTTTTTACCATTCCTAATATTCTTGATGTACATTACAATAGTATTAGTTTCGATTGTATCCGCTAAAGTTTTACTAATTTTAGTTAATTTAATCCACAAACCGAAAGAAGGAACTTTTTTAAGACACAAATCTGATAAGGATTATCGATACTGGAGTATCAGAAACACAATTAAAAAATGGCCTATATGGCTGGCGCATAATTTTCCATTTCCTTTTTTGGATAATGTTTGCTTTAAAATGTTTGGAGTAAAGACTAAATTCTCTAATTCTTTATTTGAAGGATGGGTGGATACAGAATTCATTGATTTTGGAAAAGATATCGTTATTGGGCAAGGAAGTATAGTACAATCATCAGTTATTATAGGAAATATGTTAATTATTAGAAAGACTATAATAGAAGATTGTGTTAGAATAGGTGCTCATAGTGTCGTCATGCCAGGGACTCATATAGGTAAAAATAGTATTTTAGCTGCTAGTTCCACAACTTATGTTGGGCAAGAATTAGAGGAAGGCTGGGTTTATCTTGGAGTTCCTGCTAAAAAGTTTAAAAAGAATTTGTTTTATGAGGATAATTTAGAACCATTAATAGAAAAGCAATTAGAAGATACGGAAAAATTACATAAAAAATATGAAGAACTTTATACAAAAAGACATGACAAACATATTACAGAATAAAAACCCATTTAATTTATTCAAACCCAAAAAACAATAAATTTTATTTCCAAAAAGATATAAACAATAGAAATTCATAATTCTATTATGATGAATCAATCTTTTGACAATTTGCTTCAATTTCTTAAGAAAATTCCTTCGATAACTGGATCAATTGGTTATGGCGTTAAAGAAGGTTTGTGGTGGGTGAAATTTCGAATAGATATAGACCACTCATTAGCATGGAATGTTATTCAAGAGCTTGGGTACATATTAAATTATTTATCATTAGAAGAAAGATTACAAACTATTTTTATGCCTATTTCTCCACCTCCTTACATGAATGGGGGACCTAATGAGTTTTTATCTTGGATAATTGAGTCTAAATCTAAAGATTTTACTCCAGATGATGCTAAGGAATGGTTAAAGAATCGATTGCCAGATCCTGTAAACAAAATTAAAAAATGGAAAACTTAGAAGTAAAAATAGTCCGCAAATTTAGGAATTTTGATTTGATAAAGTATGGCTAACTTATTTGAATAAAATTCAAGCGTTTAGAAAATCTTATTCGAATCAAATCGGATTTAATTATTAATATTTTTAAGTACTTCGAATAATTCTTCATTTTCGGGAATGTCATCCATTGAATCGCTATAATAGGCATATTTTATAATTCCTTGTTTATCAATTACGAGTAATGCAGGCATCCTGCCAAATTTTAAGGTTTTAACTTCTTGTTTAAGCATTTTATTTACTTCTTTTTTATCGTCATAATATATAGGATAGATTTTAGCAAATTTAGATTCAAAATTTTTGGCATTTTCAAGATTATCAGGTAATATTGCATATATTATAGCGTTATATTTTTGAAACTCTTCATAGGCATCTCTAAGTTTTTTAGCATGCGCTTTCGCATAAGGTCAACTTTTACTTCTAAATAATACTAGAACTACGTTTGATTTGCCTTCTAATTCACGTATGTTTCTAATATCTCCTTGTGAGTTCGAAAGTTGAAATTCTTTTACTTTTGTTCCAACTAAATTGAATTTATCCTTCATAATGTTTCACTTCTGTTTAATTTATATTTTAAACTGATAAGAAATATATATTTTTCATTTATAATTCAAAATAGAAATGAAAGTTGGATATCCATGCATCAATTTATCACTTGATTGTAGAAGCAGTAGAACGTTTCGATTAAGAAATTATTCAACAGAAAAGATATCTGAAATTATTGATACTAATTTAAATTGCTTAAAGTTAATCTTAGATTTTAATATAAATAATAAGATATTGTTCTTTCGAATAACTTCTGATTTGATCCCCTTTGCATCTCATCCAATCATGAATTTTGATTGGCAAGATTTCTTTAAATCAAGGTTTATCGAAATTGGAAAGATTATAAAAGAGAATAATATGAGAATTAGCATGCACCCCGGTCAATATACTGTTCTAAATTCAAAAAATGAAGATGTTTTTGAAAGAAGTTTAAAAGAATTGAGATATCACGTAGACGTTTTGGATTTAATGGAATTATACCCTGACGCCAAGGTTATGACACATATTGGTGGTGCATATAACGATAAAGAAGCTAGCATTGCAAGATTTATAGAAAGGTATCATCAGCTCGATAGTAATATAAAAGAACGCTATGTAATAGAAAACGATGACAAAATTTATACAATTGATAACTGTCTAAAAATAAATGAAGAAACTGGTATACCGATAATTCTTGACATATATCATCACGAATGTAATAATCCTGGTTATGATATTATACAAGCTTTAAAAAAGATAATTAAAACTTGGAATGAAAAAGATGGTATTCCAATAGTTCATTATAGCTCTGAACATCCAATTAAAGGAAAATGTAGGCATGCCGATTCTATTGATCTTAATCATTTCAAAAGATTCTTAGAAAAAACAAAAGAATATGATTTTGATGTTATGATTGAAATAAAAGACAAAGAAAAAAGCTTACTAGCAGCAAAAGATATAATTTTCAATGATATCCGCTTTAAAAAAGTAATAGATAATAATTAGAATCAACTAAAGAGGGAATGGTTCGTGAGTATTGTAAAATTGAAATATTAACTACATTTTCTCTATTGTTATTATAGCTTATTCAAAAATTAGTAATTTTACATTACATTCTACAATAAAATCTTGTTTTTAATTTTTCTGATATAAATAATTAAATATCCCATAGAAATTGCGAGCGGAAATCCTAAAATTGGATTTTTAAATATTAATATTATGCTCCCAAAAGGAAATAGGAATCGTATGATAAATTTTAATAATCTATTTTTTAGAGCTTTTTTCTTGATGATTTGTATAGAATATTGGAGTATTGAGGAACTGCCACAAAAAACAAAAAATGAGAGGATTATCCGCAAGTCAATTAAATCGGCAATAAAATAAAAAAATATATTAGCCAATATTAGTGCAGTTATAATGCCTATAAAAAAAGCAAAACATCCGATGCAGACCGCGTAATTAAATATATATATGACATGATCCTCAAAATCCTCTCGTTCAGGATTATGGTGGGCTAATGATTGGACTATGATTCTTCCATTCTTTGTAATTTTCTTTTTTTCTTGGAACATAATTCTTTCTATATCTTATTGGATTAAATCTCAGTTTTATTTATCAACAATTCGCACATTCTAAGCAGATCTCTCCCTTAGAGGCAACAGCAAGGATAATAAAACCAACTATTATCAATGTTATTCCCGTGGGATTTAACAATGTTGATGTGGAAATATGGTTATATACTCCAAGAATTATGAGTCCAAGCCCTAATAAACCAAAAATGATTTCTAACAAAATTTTATTTTGTGTGGGTGTGTGTAATTTTATTTTTTCTTTTTTTTCTTTCAATTGTTTTTTTCTTTCTATTGCGTTTTCTCGAAATTCCTTAAAAGAGATCACACCATAGATGTTTAAATAATCATCTTTAGTAATGGCTCTTAAGCTATCTTTAACACCACAATTTTCACAATATTCTCTTTCCATGTTTGAAAGCTTTCCGCATTTCGTGCAAATATAGGGAAAGGAATTCTTAAACCTCTTCCACCTTATCAATATAATCGCTTTTAACTTTTGATATTGAATTTCTATAATTTGAATGTAGTACAAATTAGTAAATAAAATCAAATAAATTTGTTTCCTTTTTTTTCCAACTTACATTCTTTCCTACCAAAATAAATTGGCTTAGATCG
>JBHLJZ010000091.1:0-15664 GCA_048887165.1 Candidatus Hodarchaeota archaeon
TTTAAAACTTTATCAAAATTTCTCGAACCAGTAGTAAAATGATACTTAGCTTCTTTCCTGTAATCCAATATATTTTTTATTTTCAATATATTTGTATTTTTTAATTGTTTGATTTTGGAGAGATTGAATTCCATAATAAAATTGTTTTTTAATTGCTTTTGTATTTTACAAAATCAACTTAGCTTAAAAAAATTATTTTAGTGTTTTGTAAATCGAAAAATTAATTTTAAATTGAGTATAAAATATTTATTGCATATTTCTGAAAGAGATATTTCAATATAAATTTATATAGGATAATAAATAGATCGTTTAAAATGGCTAAGAAAAAAAAAGAAGTATGTCCTTATTGTGGTAAATCATTCGCTTATTTAAGCCGACATAAATGTAAAGTTAAAGAGCGAATGGAAGGAATTGAAGATACTGATAAATCGGACGTTGAAAGGAGAATAGAAAGAATTGAAGAGAGAAAAAAAGAATTTACACGTTCTCTTAAAAAAGATGAAAAGTCAATCCTTAAAATGATAAATATGGAAAAACAAATTTATTTCAATGATCTACTAAAATTATCAAATAAAAAAAGAAGTGAATTAGACGACATCTTAGACATTTTAGCTCTTCAATCAAAAATTAAAGTAAAAAGAGAGCTTTTAGATGCGTCATGGACAAAATTAGTATCTGCTATTGAAGATATAGAAGTTCCTGTAAAGGATATAAAGATAAATATGAAAAAAAAGGATTTTATTTTAGAAATTTTTTCATATCAACCGTGTATAATATGCCCTTTCGCTAGTAAATGCAATGAAACAAATTTGGATCAATTCAATCCACACCATTGTCCATGGCTAACCGATTGGATTAACGCATCATTAGAAGGAAGAATATATAAAGTAAATTTTGATAAAATTCAATCAGAAATTTTAGATTAAAATAACTTCTTTAATCCAATAATATAAATTTCATTACTTTTCTTTTTTGATGATTTAGGTTTGTAACTCTTTAAAAAACCAAACTGTTGTTTCAATTTTGTATAAAATTTATTAAAATCTGCTCCTTGAAATACTTTTATGACTATGTTCCCTTTTTTTTTAAGATATTTACTAAATTCAAGGATATTATAGCAAAGATTATACTGTTTGACTTGATCACTAAATTTTACTCCAGATTTTTTTATGCTAGCATCTGAAATTATCAAATCTAATTTCTCACCTTGAAAATAAGAATCTAGTTCTTTAGAAAAATCGGGATTAGTAAAATCCATTTTAATTATTTTAATATCTTCAATAGGTACGAGTTTTTTTATGTCTACTCCCATAATTTTAAAGTGATCGCGATAATAAGAATCATCATTATATTTCTCTAAATTTTCAGTAGCAAATTTTTTTGCAACCTGTAGCCATGAACCAGGAGCGCTTCCTAAATCCAAAATATAAAAAGCTCTTTTGAAAATGTTAAATCTTTTTTGGATTTCAAGTAATTTATATGCAGAGCGGGCTCTATATCCTTCCCTCTTAGCCATTTTATAGTGTGCGTCTCTACTATGTTCATTTGACATGATATCTCAATCATTTAGCTATTTATATTTTGTAAAATTCTTTTTAATTTATCTATAGATGAATTTGTTTTAATTGCTAAAAAATCAAAATGAGTCCTAGATGCTTTATATCCGTCTTCCTTAAGTTTATTAACAATTACATTAATTTTTGGTATAGAAGATAATTTCATTTTTTGACTTAATTTATGAATATTATAGTAGGTTGGAGGCATATCTATCTCTTCTTGGGCACACTGGAGTATTTTATGAATTCGTTTTTTATTATTATATTTTTTTTCTTTATTTAATTTACAGATTTCTTCTAAAAACACTCGTTCGTGTAAATTATTAATCCAAAGTGGTCCAGCATATTCTATTTTTTTATCCAATCCACATATAGGACAAGAATAAGAAAATTCTAAAAAATTACTTGAAATTGATAATCGATGTCCACAATTTTTGCAATGTAAAATAAATCCATAATTTAATATATTTTTCAATATTCTTTCTTTATTCTTAAAAGTCAAAATAAAGATTCTGATAAAGTGATTAGAATAAAGAGAAAATAAGGGAATTATACCAAGGTTATTAATATTAGCTATTCGGGATATAAAATAAATTAGAATTCTAGCTCCTATTTCTTTACAATATTCTGTATGAATTGGTTTTGCCATATACTTTCGAATACACACTTCTGGTTTAATACCGAATAAAACAGCTGTATCAGTTGCTGTAATACACATTAAACCCATTTTTCTTTTAATTGCTTTAAAAGCTGAATCTAAATATAGATTTGGAGTACCATATGGATCTATAGAAATGACATTGGGTTTTATGGGTGAATTTTCAGATTCATTAAATACTTTTTGAGCCAGTTCTAAAAATAAAAGATTAGCATCTTTATTAGACACTTCAATTTCTGTTATTGATTCATCTAAATGATTTAATTCTAAATTATTTCTTATAAGATCAACAGCAAAAGGATCTATATCATTAATATTTATTTTTTTTATATTTTTACATTCTTTTAATATTCTTATTGAACTTATTCCTGATGCCGCCATCGAATCAACAATATAAAGTCTAATTCGATTTTCGCTATACAAATTTTGATATGCGTTTATTGCTAAACTGGTAAAATCTCGATTCAATTCCATTTTTTTATTATAAAAAACATTCATAGATTTTGTGGGAACTGAATCTTTATCTTTTTTATGAATTAGAATCTCCACTGAACCTTCCTTAATTATTATTAATTCATTTTTCTTCATATTTTTATTAAAGTCTTAGATTATTCAATTGATTTAAATTATAAGGATATAAAAATTATAAAAATAAATTAACGAACTTTCTACTGCCGATTATGCCTCCACATGTAGTCATATGAATCTTTTCTATATTATGTTTTGTTAAAGGCTGAATTTCTTCAATGGTTTTAATATTATCAAGATTAACTCCTTCTCCGATTATGAAAAATTCTCCGCCTAGCGTTTTAGCTATAAAAGCTAATGGAAGCCATTCATAATATAACCTAATTTTTCCTTTTGGTGAGGGAAAATAGGCATATACACCTCCATAATGAGTGATTGCATGGAAATCTCCCACAAAACTGCCTGAATATCTGTCTTTGGTATGTCTTTCGATTAGAGTTTTTTCATAAGCCTTAAATTTTTGAGACCACATTGTTGGATCACCTCCTAGACATCTTATTCCCCCTTCTTCCTTATCTGGCATAGAAATGTTACTATGTAATACATAATGATAAAATGTGGTACTATATGGAACAGTATCTAGTATAAATTCTGCTACCTTTCCATCAATAGCTATTATTAAATTAGTAAATACACCATATAGGACATAAAATCCACAGATAATCTTGCCATTCTCATTAAAAATTCCAACAATTGTTCCCACGGTTCTATTTACGGCAACGTTAGAAGACCCGTCAACAGGATCTGTGGTAATTCCAAACACTCCATTCCCTAAAATAGGAGCTGACTCTTCAGAAGCAATGAAAGCAAGATCTGTATCTGCTTCCTGAAGAGTTTTAAGAATAATGCTATTGGTTAAAAGATCTTCATGAATTTGTTTTTCATCATATATATTTTTAGAATCTTGTTTTGGTTGTATAATATTCATCCTCTGCTCAATTTCTCTAGAAGTTATGCCCCTTTCTAGTAATCCTCGAATTGGTAATGTTGCTTCTGCAATAGTTTCAACAATGTCAACCAAATCTTCTTTATGTGGGAAATTGTTGCTAATAATTTTGTCCAACCATCGTGATAATTTTAATCTTTCTCTTTTTTCGCTCATAATGTTGATTATTACATGATTCATTTAAGTGTTGTTCCTTAACAAAAATAATGAGTCATAATTGATAATTATTTATAAAGCTCTTTCCATTTTGTAAAATTATATATAAAATATTTTTTCTATATAAAATACATAAATAACGTTTAAAATTTCAAATTAAATTTTTAATTATAGATATTTATAAAAAAGGTGTGAAATCTATAGGTTCGAGAAAAATAATAAAATTAAAAAGCGTAATAAAGCAAAATTCTTTAGCTTTTTCTGTAGTATTAATTTGGTTTTTGGGAAATTTTTTATTTTTTATTTTAGTCACATTAGATTTTCCAGAAACAATGTTAATCTTATTCTATTTTAAAGCACATGAGAGCTTGTATGGGAATTTCTATGCAAATTTTTCTGAATTTATAATTTTTGGAGTTCTTTTCTCTTTAATAACGATTGACTTGTTTAGAAAGTATAATCCTGTTGATACTTGCAGAAAATTAGCAAAAAGTTATAGTAATCATGTGGTTATTATTGGTTATAATCACATTGGTCAAAGAGTGGCCGAATATCTAAAAGAGATAGGAGAACACTGCGTTATCATTGAAAAGCGTAAGGAAGTTATACAAGATTTAATTGAAAATGAGCAGCCAGTAATAAATGATGATGCTTTAAACCTTGATACTTTATTTGATGCTGGGGTTGACAAAGCTAAAGCAGTCATGATTATGAGTGATAATTTAGAGGTCCAGTTCGTTTTAAATGCAGAAGTAAGACAAATAAATAAATCTTGTAAGTTAATATGCAGAATATTTGAAGATGATATTAGTGATTTAATAATGAAAACCTACAATGCTAAAATAATTTCAACCTCAAAATTTGCAGCTGATATAATTTATGAAAAAATTATCAAAAGGAGATACAGGAAGATTCTTTTAATAGGCATGAATCATATCACTGCGAGATTGATTGAGAAATTTAGGACAATGCCAAACATCGAATATCAAGTAATTGAGGAGAATGAAGAACATATTGAAGACATTGCACTAGATATGGAACCAATTATAATTGGGGATCCTAAAGATTATACATTGTTAAAGAAAATTAAAGTAGAAGATTTTGATTATATTATAAATCTAATTCCCAATGTTACAGAATCTATATTAATAATTAAACGTATTAGAGAATTTAATAAATCTTGTAAAATTCTAGCGAGATTTTTTAATGATAGCGTGGCAGAGATTCTTGAGAAAGCTCCTTTTAATACTAAAGTTATTTCTTCATCAAAATATACATTAAAAAATATGATAAAAAGAGGATTAATGCAATTTTAATTCTTATTTAAAACCCTTTTCGGTTAGTATTAAATAATATTCTTGAGAAGAATATTCTTCTTCTTTTTTTGTTAAGATAAACTTCCTATAATTTAACTTTTCAGTTCTTTCTATTTTCAAAGAATATGCTATCCAATAATCCATGATTTTACCTCCACTTTGAATTTGAATAGTGTGACCATTAACATTGACTCTACTAATTTCACTTATTATCAAGATTTCTGTTTCATATTTCTTGTTTAAATAGTAAAGATTACCTAAAATTTGATTTAATTTATAATTCAGTATGAAGTTCTTCTCTTTTTTTTCTCTATTTAATTCTAATCGATATAAATTCGTTATAGAATCGATTAGAATTAAGTCAATATTGTTTTCTTTCTCTTTTGAATGATCAAGAATATTAAATTCTAAATTAAAAATTAGAATATATAATTCATTAAAATCTGAGATTTGAATAAACAAAATCTTGTCTAATATGTGTTTTGGAGTAGTTTGAATATAATTTTTTATTTTCTCATAGGGAAAATTAGGTTTACTATAGATATAAACGGTATTTTTTCCATCTAAAGCATTTATTATGGTTGTTTGTAATGCAAAAGTAGTCTTTCCGACACCTATATCACCCCAAATAGAGATTAATCCTTTAAGCGGCTCTTTTGATTTTAACTTTTTGTTAAGTTGACTAATTGGAAAATGCATAATTTAAAATTTTAATTTTATAGTTAATTTATATAAATGATTTGAAAAAAAAATTTTTGTATATTTTAACTGAAAATCTGAATTTTTTTTATAAACTAAATAAGATTTTAACCGAAAAAAAAATAAGTTTTAAAATTTTAGCTCTTGGAAGCAAAATCCCAAGTATAGCATCTTTAATCATCACAACCTCAGAAGAGTTTGAAAGGTTTGAAAATAAAAATAATGATGTAAATTTTATCCTTTACTCTCCTGATATTTTGTTTGATGAATATATTTTTAGAGTTTTAGCAGCATATAGAATTGATTATAAAGAAAATTATTCGAAATTGACATTTTCTATAGATCCAGGAAAAAAAATGGGACTAATGGTTTTTTTAGATAACTACTATTTGGATTCATATTGTTGTTACGGGATCGAGGAATTAATAGAAAAAATATTAAAAATTGTTAGAGTTTTTCAAAAAAATAACCCGGATTTAATTCATATAGATTTCAAATTTGGTAGGGGAGTTTTATCAATGACTTATGAATTAGTAAAAAGAATTTATAAAATATTTAAAAATCGGGAAAATTTAAAAGTTTATTTAATAGATGAATCTAATACTTCGAAAATAAAGAATTTAAATAAATATAAAGGAAGAAAAGTGTCGAAAGATGAAATTTCAGCGTTAATTTTGGCATTGAGGGAAGGTATGGAAGTTAAAAACGAAAATTATGTTAAAATTTTCAATCAGATAAAATCTAAGAAATTAAGACTAAATGCTTTGAACAAGGAAGATTTTGAAAAAATTAATAGTGCTCTATTTAAAATAGAAGATATTATAGAAAAAGTCTTGAGTGGTGAATACTCGTTAATTGAATCTTCCCAAATATTAAAAAATAATATTAATTAAATTCAAAAAGAATTAAATTTTTTTAACAGATATAATTTATGTATTCTAATTAAGCTAATTTAATAAATAAAGCTACTAAATTTCTTTTTAAAAAGAAGAATAGCTTATTTTGAAAATGGGATAATAACAATTATGAAAAGATTCATAGCTATCGATATTTTTCGAGGACTCTGCATTTTTTATATGACTGTTGGGCATATGGTTTATTGGTGGGTCTCCCATGCAGATTTTTGGCTCTATGAAATCGTTTGGAATTATGGAGCACCAATTGGAGGAGGAGGTTTCTTATTAGTATCGGGCATGAGTGCTTCTCTTTCATATAGAAATAGAGTAAGAAAAGCTAAAATTTCTGGTGATATTAGATCGAAGAGCATTAGAAATGAATATATGCTAAGAGCTTTAATTATTCTTTTTATATCGATTGTATGGAATTTCATCGGTACTCTATATATGGATCTTCCAGGAATATGGTTATGGTTTGTTATACAGACTATTTCAATCTCTCTAATCATGGCATGGCCTCTTTTAAGAGTCTCTAAAATTGTAAGATTAATTATTTGCTTTATCAGCTGGATTGGTAATGAGCTACTATTCCTTTGGCTAAGCCCTTATAATGGGCAATTAAATATTCTCGGAATTATATTTTATATCTTATACAATACTCCTGAACAAAACGTCATTTTAGGATATTTTCCTTATCTTCTTCTAGGAACTGTAATTGGTGATATATTTTTTGAAGCTAGTTTGAAACAAGAATTAAATGAGCAGAATAGCTTTCTTAAAGAAAAACTTATAAAGTCAAGTATTGTTGGAGGCACCATTTTGATATTATTTGGGGTCGTATATCGTTTTCCTGAGTTTTCATATAAAGAAACTTTTTCATCTCATATGTTTATAGTAGGAATCGAGCTATTTTTAATCTCAATTTTAGTTTATTTAAAAGATTTTAAAAAATTCCACTTTAAGAAGAGCTATCGTGTACTTGAATATTATTCATTTTATTCGTTTACAATATTTCTTGCTCATAACCTGCTCTACTTCCTTTTTCAACCAAGGTTTAATGCTATTGAAATATGGCTTTACATTATTCCGATCATTATTTTATGGACTTTGCTATTTAGATTTATTTATAAGAAATGGGGAAAATATGGTTCATTAAAGTTTTTAATAAATAAGTCTGCTGTCTACATTAGCGAAAGAATTGAATTACTTCATACTTCTAGAGATGAAATAACTTTAATTAAGGAAAAATAAGTGATTTAGCATCAAGGTAAGTAAAGTATTATGAAGCGTATAAAAGCAATTGATACTTTCCGGGGCTTAAGTATGTTATGGATGTTCGTAGGACATCTTCAAGAATGGTGGTTAACAGATGCTGATAGTTGGCTTTATTATTTGACTTTTAAAATAGTTGATCCTATAGGTTCATCTGCGTTCATATTTATTGCTGGAATAACGACAGCCATTTCAATAAAAGCTAGGTTTGCTAAAGCTAAAGTATCAGATAATTATAATTACCAAATCATAAGAAAGGAATATTTCTATCGAGCGACATTAATTTTTTTAATCGCAATCTTGTACAATAGTATTATTGCATTAAGTCTTATGAATCCATTATGGATATGGACCTGGTTTGTATTATTAACTGTTTCAATATCTCTGCTTATGGCATGGTATTTAATGAAAATATTAATTATATATAGAATGATAATAGGTGTGTTGATATGGATTATAGGCCAACTTCTTCTTTTAATTTTATTACCTTATCAAAACCAATTTAATATTTATGGTGTATTTTTTCATATTTTATATCATAGATTAGAATTGGATATAATCTTATTCTTTTTTCCATTCTTCATATTCGGTACGATTATAGGAGAACTTTTGTACAAGTTCTATAACATTGAAGATAAACATTTAAGGAGAAAAATTATAGTTAATAAATTTATTTTGCCAATATTTTGGTTTGGTATTTCTTTAATAATTTTTGGGGTATTCTTTCAATTTCCTAAATTTCTTATAAATAGAAGTTTTCCATGGCTATTCTATACATTGGGTATCAATATAACATTGCTTGCAATTCTTATCACTTTTGAGGAGTTTCCACTAATTACCACAGAAAAAGGACTACATTTTCTATTTTACTTTTCTTATTATTCCCTGACCATATATCTATCTCATAACTTTCTTTATTTCATATTCTTTGAACAGTTAAATATATTTAATATTTGGATCTTCATTCTAATTACATGTGTAATAACAGGATTAATGTTAAGAATGATTTATAAGAGATTTGGCTCAAAATTATCATTAAAGGTTCAAATAGGTAGATTGGCGTACTACCTGGCTAAAAGGAAATAATTTTTAATAATTTTTTAATAATTCGCATCTAATTTCAATTGGAATCTTTATATGTTCATTGTTGTAATATACGAAATTGATATAATTTTTAAAGAGAAAATTAATTATTTTTATATAAATCCCATTATTCCCAATCGCGATTGCTCTATCTTTATCTATTGAAAATAATATTTTTACTAATTTCTTATTCGAATTTTTGTTTTGGTCCAAGATTATGTCATAGATATTAGTATCTTGGAAAAAACTGAATAATAATCGAATTAAGGTTAATTCATCCCTAAAAATTAAAATTTTCTTATTCTTCAGTATAGATCTTATTTTTTTTATGTAATATTTTGCTCTAAAATAATCCTCGTTATTAACAAAGAAGAAAATATACTGGTCTTTAATAATAATATTTACAGGAAAAACCTTTGTTATATTAAAGAAGAATTGAGAAAATTTTAATTCCAAATTTGAGAAATTTTTTTTAACATTTATAACTTGCCAAAAAAAAAGATAATCCTCAATAATACTATACATCAAAATATTATTTTTAATTGAAAGATTTAAAATGCAATAAAATTTTTTCTATTTAGAATAATTAATTTACACTATTGTATGATTCAATATTAGAATTTATTTAACTATTAAGGATGAAAAATTAAAGAAAAATGAAAAAGAGACTGGATCTTATTTTAGTAGAAAGAAGGCTTGTAGAAAGCAGAACAAAAGCACAGTGGTTAATTAAGAATGGCTTTGTGTATGTAAATGGGATAAAAGTATTAAAACCCGGAACTAAAGTGCAAAATTTTTTTGAGATATTATTAGTAGAAGAATTTCCATATGTTGGTCGGGGTGGTCTAAAATTAGATGCAGCTTTAAAATTTTTTTCTATTGAAGTTAAAGATAGAATCTGTGTTGATATTGGAGCAAGTATTGGTGGTTTTACAGATTGTTTAGTAAAAAGTGGTGCAAGAAGAGTTTATGCAATTGATACAGCAATTAATTTATTGCATCCTTCTTTAAGATGTGAGAATTCAAAAAACAAAGTAATTCCTTTATTAGGAGTTGACGCTCGTGTATTAGATAAATTGGATGATAGAGTAGATCTAGTCACTATTGATATCACTTTTGCTACAATAAGAAGCATCTTACCGAATGTAAAAAAATATTTAAAAGGTAATGGAGATATCATTGTTTTAGTAAAACCTATTTTTGAAACGGATTTTTATCGTGAACCTAAATTTGAAATAATTACAGATTCAAAAAGATTGTATGAGATTTTAATGGATTTATTAGGTTGGTGTTCGAATAATGGTTTTTTTCCATATAATATCTTAAAATCCCCGCTTTTAGGAAAAGGAGGATCTATTGAATTTTTAATTCATTTAAAGCTAAAAAGTCCTGAAATTGATTATAATTATCAAAAGGAATTAATGAAATTAATATTTAAAAATAAAAGTACACTTTAAGAATAAGCTTAAGATTTTGGATAATCTTTAAACAGATTACCCCATTCTGATTGCATAAAACTTTTAATCCTTCTTTTTCCGATTGTGGGATACCAAAACATATCATGATATATTTTTGAACCGTAGATTGGACCTAAAAAGAATAGTTCACTCCGAAACAAGGGATACAAAAATTGAAGGGGTCCCTTTCTAACCATTTGGTCACCCCAGATGACAAGGCTCCTTTTAACTTTAAAATTCCAATTTACATCCGAAACATCTTCTCCAATAATCTCAATTTGATCTATATCGCCGCATCCAAGTCCTTCATCATGAGCCAGTTTTATAGCAGGTAATTTTAAAGGTTCAAAACCCATCATTTTTGCAACAATACTATCAACCGCTACTTGATCATATCCAGCAAGTAAATAATTCTTTATTCGAGGAATCATTATTCGAGGTCCTGCTCCATCTCCGCAAACAGTTCCATCAACTATAGCTAATAAACTTGGATGAATCTGTTTTTGAATAATTAATAAATCTACAAGAACTTCAGACATAAATTGATGGGAAAAATGTCTTCTTTTAGTTAGAAGGCCTCCAAATGCATTTTTCATAGCACAAGTTATTCCTCCATTTTTTTGTTCTTCTGCCGTATGCTTTAATGATCCTCCCGTCGCACCAGTATGTCCATGAGTTTTCATTGTAGGTAAGTGGATTATCGGCTTTCCTACATAAAATTTTGGAATTCTAAAACCTTCTGGGAAAATTTTAGTATCAAGAACATTTAATTTTTTATTTTTAAAAGTAATAAATTTCGATCTAAGAGATTCATAGGGCACAAAAGGAATCCGAGTCAAAGGTAAGAACCATATACCATATTTTTCTATTATTGGTTGCCATTTATTGCTTCTTAATCCCATTTCAATGTTTGTAACCACAGTTCTATTTTCTGCTGTAAAAATTTTATTTGGTTTAAAGTTATCTTCAATCATAGTTTTAATTACGCCTTCTAATTGCCATGGTGGACTTGAACATGCAGGAAAGAATTTTGACCAGCTTAAATTCAATTTAATAATTGTTTTTTCATTTTTGTCATAGATCTGTTGATAATTCGTAAGGTGCATAAGTTTTTTATAGTCATCTAAAATCGTTTTAGGTGTTGTCTTAACCACAAAGATATTAGGATTCATCTTCTCATCAAGAACTAGAAAATTTTATTACTTAATTTTTTTTCGATAACTTAAAAATTCAAGAAATAGCTTATTTAGGGCGTTACTAAATAAGAAATAAAATCTTACCCATATGATTTAGAAATGATAGAAAAATAGTAAAAAAAAATTGAAATTTTCACAAATTATTTAATCTGAGATATATTTCATTCCTTCATATGATTTTTTTTCTTTTGAAAAAGGTCTACAGACTATATAATGTTCTCCTCCCAATGGAATCTTGGTAGGATCATGTACCCCACAGCCCTCGTGTTTATCTTTTTCATAGCATCGAGGATTAAAAGCACATCCCGGTGGTGGGTTAATCGCACTCGGTATTTCACCTTTTAAAATTAGCCTATTTCGTTTTAAAGAAGGATCGAATGTTGGTCTAGCTGAAAGAAGTGCTTTTGTATATGGATGAGTTGGAGCGGTGAAAACTTCTTCAAGAGTACCTCCTTCCACAAATTTACCTAAATACATTACAGAAATTCTATCACCTATGTGTTGTATAACACTCAGATCATGAGTTATGAAAAGATAAGATAGATCAAACTGTTTTTGAAGATCTTTTAAAAGATTTAAGATTTGTGCTTGGACTGACACATCAAGAGCAGAAGTTGGTTCATCCAAAATCATTATTTCAGGATTGCAAGCAAGAGCCCTTGCAATAACAATTCTTTGCTTTTGGCCACCTGAAAATTCATGTGGATATCGATCTAAATGTTCGGTTTTCATAGAAACAGTTTCCAATAGTTCCAAAACACGTTTACGTACTTCACTTCTCTTTTTCATGCCCATTAAAATTTTGAGAGGTTCTCCAATAATATTAACTACTTTCCAACGAGGATTTAATGAAGAATCTGGATCTTGAAATACCATTTGGATTTTTTTACGTAATGGTCGGGTAAAAAATTTGTAGTCTATTCTTTGCTCCTTATAATAAATTTCTCCAGAAGTAATTGGTACCAAATTTAAAATAGAATTTCCAATAGTTGTTTTTCCACACCCACTTTCTCCAACTAATCCTAGAGTTTCTCTTTTATAAAGATTAAAAGTAACTCCATCAACAGCTTTTACTTCACCTATTTTACGCTTGAATATTCCACCATATATAGGATAATAAGTACGTAGATTCTTTACAGAAAGAATAATTTCTCTTTCCCTTTTTGTCTCAGATATACTTTCTTCAACTAATGTCATTTTATAATTAACCCGTTTTAATTTTTATTTTATTTATATTTTAAATGATTCAATATCTTCCTTTTTCTCCCATTCATATTTTGGGGAATCTTTATACTCCGGATCGAAAAGATGACATGCAACAAAATACTTTTCACCAATTTCATTTAACTTTGGCTTTACTTTATCACAAATTTCTAATCGAAAATCACATCTTGGATGAAATCTACATCCCGAGGGAGGATAAATTAAATTGGGTACCATTCCACGAATCGTTATTAATTTTTGATTTTTCTTTTCAATACTTGGGATAGCTCCAATTAAACCTTGGGTATATGGATGACGAGGATTTTTAAATAGATCGTTTGCTGTTGCATATTCTACAATGTTCCCACTATACATTACAGCAACTCTATCACATAATTCTGCAATAATTCCTAAATCATGAGTTATCATTAGAATTGATGTTTTAAATTTCTCTTTTAATACTTTCATAAGATCTAGAATCTGAGCCTGAATAGTGACATCCAAAGCTGTTGTTGGCTCATCAGCTATCAATAATGCTGGATTGCATGATAAACCCATGGAAATCATTACACGTTGTCTCATACCTCCACTTAATTCATGAGGGTATCTTTTCAAAATACTTTTTGCATCAGCAATTCCAACTTCTCGAAGAATTTCTTCTGAAAATTCATAAGCAACATCTTTTAATGTAGGTTTATGTTTAGTTGCTTTTTTAAGATTTTCTATCTTTTCAGTTAAACTGGTCTTTTCTTGTTCTGTTAAACGCCCTTCTTCTTCTGATATTTTCAGTTCTTCTTCTAATTTCATTAACTCTTCAACTTTTTCTTCTCTGATAAGTAATTGTTTGTCTCGCTCTTCATTCAATTGTTCTAATTGATGGAGAAAAAATACTTCTGAAATTTGATCTCCAACTTTTATAACAGGATTAAGTGAATTTAGAGGATCCTGAAATATCATAGTAATAAGCTTACCACGTTTTTTTCTCATTTCCTCTTCATTTAAATTTAGTAAATTCATTTCTCGAAATTTTATCGACCCGTCAATAATTTTTCCTGGTGCTCGAACTAATCTTAAAATGGAAAGAGCGGTAACAGATTTCCCACAACCCGTCTCTCCGACAAGACCAAGGACTTCATCTTCAAATATATCGAAAGAAACTCCATCAACGGCTTTAACTACTCCTTCTTCGGTATAAAAATAGGTTTTTAAATTTTCAACCTTAAGCAAAATATTTGATTTTGCCTCATCACTTATACTTGAAGACGAGGTTTCACTACTTTTGAGATCTACGTCATTATTGTTTACAGAATCCATTACTTTATTTACACCACTAAATTCTTTTAAAAAAATGTTAATTTTTTATTTAAATATTTTTTAATCTTGGATCTAATGCATCCCTTAATCCATCACCGACTAACATAAAACCTAACACAGTCAATAATATCATAATTCCAGGCCATATGGCTGCCCATGGAGCATCATAAAGATGCATGCTCGCTTGATTAATATCGCTTCCCCATTCAATTAATCGAATATCGCTATATCCTAAAAAGCTTAATCCTGCTAAACTGAGAATTATCCCTCCGATATCAAATGTGAACGAAATGATGATTGGCTGAATGGTGTTTGGGAGGACATGACGAAACATGATTCTCATATTTCCTGAACCTGCCACTCTTGCGGCTTCAACATACGGTAACTCTCTAGCTTGGAGCACAGATGCTCTGATTAGGCGAGAATAATACGGAACTCCTAATATTCCATAAGCTAACATAATGTATTCCATTCTTTGACCTAAAATTGCCACGAATACTAAAGCAAGGACTAACCCCGGGAATGCGAGGAACACATCCATAATCCTCATGACTATTGAATCAATCACACCCCCATAGAATCCAGAAATCACACCAAATATAACACCTAAAATAACGCTAAAAGTTATTGCGGGTAATGCTATGGTTAATGAGGATCTTGCTCCAAAAATCAACCTTGCTAAGATATCTCGACCGTATCTAGTTTGGCCTAAAAGATGTCCTGGAGAAGGAGGATCATATGCTCCGGGATAATAAGGTAAACTTGCTTCATAAAAGGTATAAGGTGAAAGCCAGGCTCCAAATACAGCAAAAGAAACTACCGTAAACACAATTACAATACCTAAAATAGTGAGAACTGATTTTAGTCGTCGAATGAATTTTCTTTTGCTAATCGTTTTTTCATATTCGAATTCTCTAGATGAGAGTTCTTCTAACCTAGAACCAGGTATAAGGATAAATTTGACATTTTTTCCGATCCAGAAGAGTACCTTCTTAAAAGTTCCTTCTTTTCTGGGAACTTCAAATTCTTCTATTTCTTCTTGTTCTAATTCTACCATTTTTTTCCACTTCTTCTCTTTTTACTTATTTTATAGTTTATTTAATCAATATCTAATTCGAGGGTCAATTATTCCATACAGGATATCAATTCCTAAATTCACAATGATAAAGGTCAGGGTAGTGAGAAATACAATTCCATTTAGGACCCAGTAATCATTAACAATGATAGCACTTATTAAGAGTGCCCCCATTCCCTGGAGATTGAAGGTAGTTTCTGTAAGAACAGCTCCTCCTAATAATCCTCCAAAGTTTAATCCTATAATAGTGACCGTAGGGATAAGGGCATTTTTACGAGCATGGGTATTTATTACATCTTTTTCTCTGGC
>JBHLJZ010000092.1:0-15287 GCA_048887165.1 Candidatus Hodarchaeota archaeon
TAATGATATTTTGATAATTGGACATAAGGGAGCAAGCAAGACTGAACCAGAGAATACTTTAAGAGCATTTCAGAAAGCGATAGATTTAAAAGCGGATTATATTGAGTTTGATATCCATCAATCTAAAGACGGTGAAATTGTTGTTATGCATGATGATAATACAATTCAGATAACTGGTCATGATGGTTTTATAAAAGATATGACACTCGAGGAGTTAAAGGAACTAGACTGTGGTATAGGTGAGAGAATTCCTACCCTCCAAGAAGTAATTAACTTATGTAAGGGAAAAATAGGGCTACAAATTGAAGTTAAAGTTGTAGATATTGGAGAAAAAGTTGTTGACTTATTAGAAGAAGCGGACCTAATTGAGTCTACAATCATTAGTTCATTTATACATAATGAAGTATTAAGGATTAAAGAATATGAACCTAAAACAAAAGTTGCGGCTCTCATATCTTCTAGAGTTGATAATCCAAAAGATCTAATAAAAGCAACCAAGAGAGTAATAAAAAAAAATAAATTTTATGCATTACATCCTCACTTTTCTGGAATTGATAAGGAAATTGTTGATTATAGTCATAATCATAATTTAAAAGTCAATGTTTGGACTGTAAATGAACAACAAGACATGCAGAATCTTATTAATTTCGGAGTAGATGGTATTATAACTGATGATATTCCACTTGCTAAGAAATTGTTGAATAGGTTTGATTAATTTATTTGGAAGAATAAATAATTTTTGTTCTATTATATAGATAAAATATTTTAGTCAACTTTTATTATTCTATTTATCATTTTAACTAATTTTATAACAACGCTTTATGTCATCATCAAAAAGTTCAAATCATCCCGATTTTAATAAATTATTTTACCCAAGAGCAATCGGTATTATTGGTGCTAGTTATAATCCTGCTGGTGGAGGTTACTTTGTTGAAATTATGAAAGATCGGTTTCGTAATCCAATGTATTTATTCAATCCACGATTAAAAGGTCAAAAACTATTCGGTAAAGAGGTATATGGTTCCATTTTGGAAGTTCCAAAAGAAGAACCAATTGATTATGTTATAATTGGGGTGCCCGCTAAAATAGTTCCTAACGTATTAGAAGAATCGGGACAAAAAGGAGTTGCCTTTGCTACTATTTTTGCATCGGGCTTTAGTGAGGTAGGAAATGAACATCTTGAAAAAGAGGTCTTATCCATCGCTAAAAAATATAATATTCGTTTGATAGGTCCTAATTGCTTGGGAGTATATAATCCTGAAGCAGGGCTTTACATTGGAAGAGACCAATCGAAAAAAGCAGGAAATTTTGGTGCAGTTTTACAATCTGGCGGTTTAGCTGTAAATGTTGCACAATTAGCATGTTCTTTTGGAATTGAAGTATCGAAGATGATTTCGATAGGAAATGCAATCGATTTATCTCATCCTGATTTCTTAGAATATTTTTTAAATGATCCTAAAACAGCAATTATTGGTCTCTATCTTGAAAACCTGAAATCTCAGGACGTTGGAAGGAGATTTATGAAAACTGCAACAAATTGCAACTTAAATAGAAAACCTGTTATCTTATGGAGGGCAGGTTACGGTGAAGCTACTAAAAAAGCAATTATGTCTCATACTGGAGGACTTGCCGGTAATAATAAAATATGGCAAGCGGTTGCTAAACAATCTGGTTGTTTGTTAGTTAATAGTTCAGTTGAACTTGCAGCTTTAGGGTCTGCTTTCAAACTAATTCGGCTTCCCACTTCCAGAAATATTGGTTTAATTGGAATAGGAGGGGGAAGTACTATTGAAGCCGGTGATCTGTTAGAGAAATATAACTTAAAAATTCCAAGATTAACAGACAAAACAATAGCAAAAATGGCACGTTTTCTTAATGATGTGAATACTAACTTTTCAAATCCAATTGATCTGGGAGCTCAGGGAGCATTACCTCATATTTATTATAGGACAATTTTAGCTCTTGATAAAGATCCAAATATATCAACAATTGTTTTCGTAAAAGACCCAGAAAGATTTGGAAAGTTAGAAGATTCTTTATTAGGAAAATTAGGTTTTGATAAAGGAATGGATTTGAACAAAAGTTTCATTACATATATCGGAAAGGCAATAAGGATTTGTCAGAAACCGATGGTCTGCATTATGTTGAAGATTTCGGATGGTTTTGAAGAATATAAAAGCCGTTATAAATTTAAGCTTAAACTTTTGAACCGGAATATCCCTGTTTTTGAGAATTTTGATCTCGCTGGGAAGGTGTTAGATAACATGAATAAATACAGAGAATTTCTTCAAAAGCATGGAAAATATCCGAAATAGAACTTACTATATTTCTTCTTTTAAATGATCTACTTCAATAGGACGACCAGGGCTACCTTGATAATAATATTTATCAGTTTTTCCCCTCCAATTTTTATGTAAAACTGTATTAGGAAAAATTACATTGTTGTCTGTGGTTTCTGCATTTGGTCCCGCTATTATCCCAGGATAAAATGTTGTATTATTTCCTAACTTTAACTCCATCATACTAATCTTACCAAAAATCGTATTCACAGCATGACTAGATAACGCCGAAGTAGGATAGAAAAAAACATTGTCACCCAAATTAGTGAACTCTAAGCCAGCGTAACCATCGCAATATATTACATTCTTACCTATTTTGTTATGCCCAATTCTTCTTAGTACTCGATTCAATAACCACGGAAATGGAGATTTTGATGTAATCCACATTGGAAATTTTATAATAAAACCTCGTTTATGATAATATTTCATCATTTTTCCTTCTTCACTATTTAAATCATCTAAAACTCTTTTAAAGACTCCCTGCTTTGGAGGAGATTTTTTATTCCATCTTCGTACCCAAAAAGCAGTAAATTCTATTAATAATACCAGATAGGCATAATACAAGAACAAGAAAAATCCAGGCAAAATTAACATATGAAAAACAAGTGGAATATTAAAAAAAATGACAAAAAAATATTCAAATAGAAGAAATAATCCTAAACATGGATAGAGTGGGAGCAAAAAGCTAATAAAATTAATTTTAAAAAAATCTAATGCTGGTAATTCAACAACTTTTTCTTTTTTTTGTTCTAATTCTAAATTCACTCCTTCTTCTACATTTTCCTTAACCATAGTATTAATATTATCATTCTATTATTAAAAATTATTTAATAATAATTAAGAGGTTAAAAAAATTAATTTAATAAGGAATATTGGACCAATTGTAAATTTTAATTTAAAATTTACATTCTTGTGCTTCTAGTTTTATTACCTCTTGTTTTGGAATCATCTCTACTTTTAATTTTTCAGGGTGGTCTAAATATCGAATTTTTGTAAAGAACCAAAGTATAATCGGATTTATAATCCCTGCTAACGCACATATAAAGAGTAATGGGGTCACACCAATCAATTCTGTTGTAGGACCGGTAATTATAGCGGCAATCGGTGCAATTGCCATTGAAATAGTATGATCTATGGACATCACTCTCCCAATTTTGTCAGATGGAACAATTGTGTGAAAGATCGTTAAATATGTCGCAACAGTTATTGGGAATATTATGGCACCTAAAAATGCCCCAATATACATAAGATAAAAGGTTCTATATGGAGCAAATATTATCAGAAAGTACGCTATAAATAGAAACATTTCTCCAGCAAGGTTTATTTTTATTTTGTTTTTCCAATTCTTTTTAAAAGAAGTTATCAGAGATCCAGTTATACTTCCAATTTGCATTGAACCAAAAAGAAAGGCTAAGTCTAATGCTGTTCCATCATGAATAATATTTATAAAGTAAGGCCATAAGACGTTAAAAGGGCGAAATATGAAATTGAAAATCATCGCAAAAATAATCAAACTTAACATTCCTGGAATAGCTTTTACAATCAAAAAGCCTTCTTTGAATTCTCTAACAAATGATTTTTTTTTAATCACTTCTCTTTCTTTTGCTTGGTATGGAATTTTAATTAAAGCTAATGGTATAAGTGCTATTGCGAATGTTATTACATCAATCAAACAGATATAGGAGATTGGAAACAAATCTAAAAGAATTGCTGATAAAATAGGACCTATCATGAAAGTTATTCCATTAAAAAGAAAGTTAGCTCCGTTAATTCTACTGAGCTTATCTTTAGGAACCATTGAAGGTATGATTGCTTGAAATGTAGGTATATGAATTGCAAAAAGGATATTTCGAAAGGTATGAATTGTTAAAATCAACCAAATATTAATACTATTCATAAAAAATAATAGAAATAGCATAAATGTTGCAAGAGCTTGAAGAGAATCTACCACTGCGATAATTAATTTTCGGTTTAATCTGTCAGATAACACTCCGGCAAAAGGCGCAACAATTACTTGAGGTAAAAATATTAAAAAAGTAGCTATTGAAAGATATACAGCACTTCCTGTCTCAATTGTGATCCACCAAGTAATTACAAATCCAATTATCCCTGAGCCTAACAATGAAAATTGCTGACCAAACATAAAATAAAGATAATGTCTAAAGCTACTTTTCGTTGGTAAGTCTTCCATAATTAATGTTACCTATATTAGTTATTAAGAAATAGTATTAGTTTCATAAATAGATTTAGTTGAGAAAGTTCAAAAGAAGTATGAATTAAGTCTGAAGTAGTTAAATCCAAATAAATTTTCAAGTTTCAAAATTTTTTCTTTAAATAATTTCAACTTTAAAGATAAATAAAAATTAAAACAAGCAAAAAAATGAAAGTAAAAATTTCAATTGATATAGAGGACAATATTAAAGAAAATGAAGTTGAATTTTTAGCAAGTAAATCAGAACTGATTAATACGTTAATTACTAAAATACTACCAAGCTGGGATCAAGAAATTATAATAGAAAATAAAAAAATCTATTATCAGATATCTGGACCTAACTCTGTTGCTATTTTTGCTATTATTGCTACAATTATCGAAGAAACTTCAAGAAAGTTTTTTGGGTCTGAATTTTATGCAGATTATGTAGATTTTATTTCACTTCAAAATAAAAAATAATAAAAAGATTTTTTTATACAGGAATATCTCTTTTATTGAAAATATATCCTGCAAAAATAGTGATAATTACAGAATATAGTCCGAGAACTAGTACATCTAACCATACAAATCCCCAATTATGGTTCACAAGTAAATCAAATGGATCAAAATAGTAAAAGATAGAAAGGAATTTAACATTTTCCATAATTTCAGGCATAGCTCCCCAAAAAGAACCAAATGCAAAAAAGAATACAAGCATTCCGAATCCAGCTCCTAGTGCTTTCTTAGTGCTTAGAAAGGTTGAAAACAAAAATCCTGTACTTATTAATGCTACCAAAAAAAGAAAAAACCAAAATACAACGAACATAACTTCATCTAAATAAATTTCAGCAGGATTAATATTTGGAAATGTGAAGATTCCAAGCATTATACCAAGAGCAGTGCATAAAGAAAGGAAAAAAGCAACTCCTATATGACGAAAATATTTGCCAATAACAAATTCCCATCGATTTATCGGTTTAGCCATAATTAAATCTATCGTTTTATCTTCAATCTCTTTTGGAATGTCTTGACTAGCTTTCATTATTACATAAATCCCAAAGTACATCCAAGAAAATTCGAAAATGTATGTGTTTATGAAACCACCGAATGATGCTATTGAGATTTGGCCACCAACCATATCTTTTATTATATCTGGATAACTTTCGAAAACAGCTTCCATCTCTGCAAAGAGCTCACCATCAAATAATGTTAGAAACCATACAATAAATAAAGTCATAAGTCCAATAAACAATAATATTCCCTTTCGATTGGTCACCATTTCATTCCAACTAATTTTAAATATTTTTAACTTAGAAAGCCCTAATCTCACGTAATTTCACCTCTTATCTTATTCTCATCCTTATAATATTGCATAAAAATATTTTCTAAGGTCGAATGCTGTATCACAAAATCCTTCACTGGCACATTAGCCCACTTTCTTTCACTTATCTCGCGTAAAAGCTCTAAAGTACGATCTGGTGGAAGTAATAATGTTATATTTGTATTAAAAGAATATTTAATATTAACTTCAGGAAATTCCGCTAGAAGATAGGAATGAAAAGACTGCATACTAGCATTATTTTCAAAATCCAATTCTATATGCTTTAAGCTTTTTGCTTTAAGGTCATCAACCTTCGAAATTTCTACAATTTTTCCTTCTTTAATAATTGCCACTTGGTCACAAAACTTTTCCACTTCAGGAAGGACATGGCTTGAAACAAATATTGTGCAGTTAGATTCTTTCTGTCTTTCAGAAATAATGCGATAGAATTCTGCTTGCATCAAAGGGTCAAGCCCAGAAGTTGGTTCATCCATTATTAAAATGTCAAATTTTCCCATTAAAGCTGTTAAAACACCAACTTTCTGTTTATTTCCTTTACTTAAAACCCCTGCTTTTCGATCCATATCTATTTGAAGTCGCTCTGACACATCTTTAATGAAGTTCCAATCTATTTCGATATCATAGAGTCTAGCAAAATAATTAATTAATTGATTTGCCGTTATATTTTTATAAATTCCTAATTCTCCAGGTAAATAACCAATACGATTCCTTACTCTTATATCTTTTTTTGGATTTACTTTCTCACCAAATATAGTAATATCTCCAGCATCAGGATTAAGAAATCCAAGCAAGCATCTTATTGTAGTAGTTTTACCTGCTCCATTGGGTCCTAAATATCCAAAACGAGCGCCCTCTGGGACATTAAATGAAATATTATCAACAGCTTTAATTTTACCTTTATTATAATATTTTTTAAGATTCCTCACTTCTATTGCATTCATTTTAATCAATTTTCCTTAACTTTTCATTCTTCATGAATAATGAAGAACCTAATATTATAATAGAAAATTGCATATATAAATGTTTTTCAATCTTCATGAAAGATGAAAAATTATAAATAGGTAATCACACATTAATAATATTAAGTAATGATTGATGAGAATTCTATAGTTGAAAACCATATCTTCGAAGGAAAAATTAAAGAATATGAACAAGTTCTAATTCAATTTGTTATGGAATCAGGAAAAGCTAAAAGTATTGATCCTAATCTTCAACTAATTCTTGGATATATTGGAATTCATAAAAAATTAACTCAAAAACAATTAAAAGATTTAACAGGACTCTCAATGGGTACTATCTCAAAAAAATTGAGGGATATTTTAGCTCTTAAACTTATAAGAAAAGAAAAAATTCCAAAAACAAACAAAAATTTATATATTTTGGCTCCTGAAACTTATGGAGATGTAGCTGATGCGACATTAGACGATATTACGAGTATGAATGAATTTCTCAAAAAAAAAGTTGGAGAACTTGAAAAATTAAGGGAAAAAAAAGGTGGTGAGTTTCTTTTAGAAAGAATAATAGGATTGACAAAGACCTTTGAGACTGTTAAAAACATATGGTCTGATATAGAATTTATATTTAAGCAAAAGGAAAATTAAGATGAAATTTGAAGAGAAATTTGAACCTGAAATAAGAAAGATAGAAGAAGAGATAATTGAAACCTTATTAAATTACACTATTTTTTCCGTACGGGATGAAATTACTTCAAAAATTCTTTTCTATTTTGTAACTCGTAAGAATTTGACTCAATCAGATCTCCAATACTTAACAGGATATTCTGCGGGAAAAATTTCTCAGGAACTTAATAATTTTCTTGAAGTAAATTTAATAAAAATTTCTAAAAATTCAAAACCATGGATCTATACTATGGAATCCGTAGTTACAGAAACCTTTAGTAGAGCAATTACTCTTTTAAAAACAAACGTTAAATGGGAAGAAAAATTCCTCGAAATAAAAAAGGATTTGGAAGAAAATGAAGAACATCTTCGAAAATTAAATGGCTATGATAATATAATTGATTTTATTGAAGTGAATTTAGATAGATTTTCTGGATTTAAGGTAATAATAAAACTTTGGGAAGATCTTAAAAATAAGTATGAAAAAGAAAAGAGATAATTATGATTAATCCTCTACCAAATTAGTGGAATTAATTTTTTCTTTGTTCTTTGAGCATATTCCTTATATCCATCAAGCTCCTCATGCAACATTCGATCTTCTAAGATTGTACGGATCACTATTCCAACAATTCCAAGTGCAGTAGGTATTAGAGAGTAAAGAGAACCAAGTGCTAAACAATAAAATACAATAAAAAGGATGAATCCCAAATACATTGGATGACGTACTATTCTATATGGTCCAGTTGTAATTACTGTATGGCCTCTATCTTTTTGAATCTCTATGGCTTTCGATAAAAAGGTGTTTTCTTTCATAACTAAAAAGATAATTATTAATCCTAATGATAATCCTATAAATCCAATTATTTCAATCAAAAAAGGAAGATTTGACCAACTATATTTTTTTTCAAAACCAGGAATTATGAATGTTGGAAAAAAACCAAATCCCATAAAAACCATAACAACTTTATCCCATTTCTCTTTAAACTGTGGTTTAGCCCTTCTTTGAAGCATTTCAGGGTCATGTTTACTAAAATATAAGATATAAGTAGTGAAAAATGTAAAAAAGATGCCAAGATAAATCCATGCTTCGAGCCACAGAAAAGATCCGAATGGTAAAAATAATCCTAAACCTAGAAATGCTGTAACCAACACCACAAGTATTATTAATATTGATTTAGATATTTTTTTAGGCATAATCACAAGAAGTTTTTATAATATTTAAAGAGGTTTAGGTTTAGCTAAATAGCTTTTTAGTGTTAAATTATAGATTGTTTTGACACTTTCTCAAAGAATTTTGAAATTAAATTCAATTCCTAATCTCAATTTAATGTCCCAAGAGCAAGAAAGGTTAATAATAGTAGGAATCGATTCCAATCTTATTAGTTAAGTAACATTTTCTCGGAGATTTTAATCTCCTATTGGTTTTATAGTAGTTTTTTCTACTAATAAAACAGATGTACGAGATGGAGCTCTAGTACGATGTATTACGCCCTTTGGAACAGTAAATCCTTCATTACGTTTCAGTTCAATCAGTTTGTCTTCTAAATCAATTAAAAGGAGTCCATCGATAACAAAGAAAAACTCATCTTCTTTCTCATGTTTGTGCCAATGAAATTCTCCTTCAATAACAGCAAGTCTGACAACGGAATCATTAACTTCACATAGGGATAAATTCTGCCATTTTTTAGTACAACCAGCCATTAATTTTGGGATGTTAATAACTTCCAACGGTCTAAATTTTACTTCAATATCAATTGAATATTTGTTCTTATCACTCATTTCTTATCTGAAATTTTAAATATTACAAAAAAAATAATTACAATTTATTTATTTAATCCTTAAGCTTTAAAATCCTTATCTATTAATTCTTTTTCAGCACTAACATAAATTTCATCAATTTTTTTTTGGATATTTTCTGTTAATTTTATTGATTGATGTGTTTCAAGTATATTTAATGCTATTTGGATCAAGATTTCTCTGTAATCTTTTTTACCTTTTTTAATCCAAGTTTCTGGATCATCGCGATTAAAGAATTTTGGACGCCAAAGTTCTTCTCGAAAGTGTTTTAACGTATGTTTTTCTGAAAGAAAATCTCCACCTTGACCAACTTTTCTAATTATATCAATTGCAAGTTTTTCTTTACTCAATTTAAATCCATTAACGAATCTTTTAACATAACTTATGATTTCATTACACATAATAATAGAAGCTGGATTTCCTAGTAAACCTTGCCCTAAATATCCAATATCATGAATCAGATTTGCGCCATCAAGAGTAGCTAACAATGTTGCTACACCATGCTCAAATGCTGCTTGTTGATCAAGTGAAATTGAATCAGAGCCTACTGTAGACCACATAGGAAGATTATAATAGTGAAATAAATCAGCAAAGGCAGAATTAGCAATTCGAAATTCAGGAGCACCGTATAAAAAAGTTGATGACCTCATATCTAGTGGTACCAGAGCAAAACCAGAAATAATGGGAGCACCCTTTTTCTTAAGTTGATGTAAAACAATACCACTTAATGCTTCAGCATTTGCTTGAGCAATTCCTCCTGCTAAAGTAACTACTGTTGTTGCTCCCATAATATCTCCCGGAGTGTAACAGATTGGTAAACTTTTTTCAGCACAAAGAAAAAGCTTCCTAATTGCTCCATATGAATGTGAAAGGGGTGCGGTTGGTTCAGAGTAATGTATGGTAAAAGGTTTAGATTTAAGTTGTTTTGCTCCACCAGCGACGATTTCTGCCATTTCAATAATAAATGCGAGGTCTTCTCTCCCAGCTGCAGTAAAGAAGATTGGTTTGATTGAGTTTTCCATCATAGCTTTCACACAATTTATGTACATTAAATTAATTGGAACATCAGAAGGTAATGCAAATGATGCAATAAAGTCAACATTTTCACAAAAATCAGCAATTCGAGCTGCATTTTTTACATCTTGTAATACAGATAACCTGATTTGACCTGTTTTTAAATCTTGAGTATGTATCAAATCAGTTCCCAGCCCAAAATAATTATTGTGATGTTCTAGCCTCATTGCTTCTTGTCCCTCTCTATTGTAAATAGTAATATGGGACGGAGCACTCTGAATACTTTCTTCAACTAACCAATTTGGGATATGTACGATATCATCATCCTCAATAGTGCAACCCGCTTTTTCTAAGAGTTTTATGGCTTCTTCAAGAGATACACGAACTCCAATATTTTCTAAGATCTCCAAACTTACTAGATGGATTTTCTTAATTTGTTTCTCAGATAAAAACCTATAATATGGTCTACAATTTTTTTCAATTGAATATACCATTTTATTATTAACCCTCAATTTTTATATATGATAAATAGTCTAAATCAATTTTTTATCAAGGTTTTTACTACTTTGACAGCAATTATAGCATTTTCAGCATAACCATCAGCACCACATTCTTCAACCCATCTTTCTGTTACAGGTGCCCCTCCTAAGATTACTTTAAATTTGTCTCTAATTTTTTTATCTTTAAGAAGTTCTACAACCCGTTTCTGTTTCACCATGGTTGTTGTTAAAAGAGCTGAAACCGCAATGATATCTACATCTTTTTTAATTGCTTCCTGAATAATCACTTCGGGTCGAACGTCTACCCCTAAATCATAAACCTCAAATCCATAAGCTTTCAGCATTGTACCAACAATTGTCTTTCCTATTGAATGAATATCACCTTCTATTGTTGCGATTACTACTTTGCCCAATACCTTCCTTGTTTCGCCAGATTGAAGATGTGGTATGAGAATATCCATGCATTCTTCCAATATTTTTCCACCCATCATCAATTCTGGTAGGAAAAAATCTCCATTTTCCCATAAATCTCCTACAATTTTTATTCCTTCTCCAAATCCTCTTTCGAGAATTTCTAATATATCCATTTTTCTACTAATTGCTCTTTTAGATAATTTTAATGCTTCCTCTCGGTCTAAATTTTTTATTGAATTTTTGAATTCATTTATTAAATCTTCCGTTGACATAAACCTCTCGCTTTATTCTTTAACTTTATTTAAAAAATTTTCATCTATATATTGAAAAACATAATCTCTTAATTTGGGATCATAACCCTTTAGAAGTGCTTTAAGTTTTAATAATGCTTTATTTGGATTCTCATCCAAGAAAGTAATTTCACAGCCGGGCCCAGGAATATATCTCCCTTCCTTTTCAAGATCCCTATTTACTAATTGCATAAGGATTGATTTGTGAAATATTTCACGTTCATCATCAAGAAATAGTGCTTTGTTATTGGAGTTCCCAATTAATATTTTATCTCTGATAAGTTTAGAAAGTTGTTTTAATGAAACTTCTTCATCTAAACTAAAAGCATCAACTTCTTTTAGTTTTGCAAAGGAATTAAATAACATTGTACTATTTCCACAAACATGAAAAATAACTGGACAATTATTAGTTTTAATCAATTTTATTAAATTGTTTAATGGATTAAGTAAATAGTTCTGGAATCTAGCATTATCAAGATATATTGCATTTGGTTCTAGGATGCAAAATACTTCAAAACCTAATTTTAATAAATATTTCGCTAGAATTTTTGAACATTCTGTAGTGTAATCAATCCATTTTTTCAGAATTGAATTTCTAGTATGCTCCTGTCTATTTTTGACAGACAGTAATAACATTTTTTCAGGACTGATTAGTTGAGCTAAAAGTGATGCAGGACCAGGAATAAATCCCATTAAGAGCTTATCACTTAAAATCGGGGAAGAGCGAACTAATTTTACAAAAATCTCATTTTGAAATAAAATTTTATCCTTTTCTAATATTGGATACTTCATCTGATTGTTGAGTATCAGATCATGATTAAAGAATGATTTGATGGCTGTTTCTCCCGTAGGGAAGTTCTTAATAACGATACCTTTACCATTAACCAATGCTACTGATTGAGCAAGGCTATTTAAATCCATAAATGAACTTATTATTGGAATAGATACATCTAAACTTTCCAATTCACCGTAAATCCATTCCAATATTTCAACTTGAAGCTTAAAATCACTTCGCATCACTTTTTCAGAGTGATATTTTTCTTTTTCCCCTTTAAATTTATATATGTTGAAAGCTTTTAAGATTGCTTCAATGGAAATTAGGAGAATTACGATATTCTTCTTGAATCTTGATCGTTGATTTGCCAAATCCCTTAATGTTATCGGTTCATCCACCATGAAATTGCTACTTCATTTTTCTTCTTTTTTTGAAAAAAAATTCTTATAGACTATGCAGTAATACTTGATATAAAAAACTAACTGAATAATATTCAAAAAGATCCTAAGAAAAACATGTATTTATTGAACAATATTCAAATATTAACCTTTTTATAAAAAAAAAATTAGAACCTTCAAAATATTAAAATGTAATCTTGATCTTTATCGTGTAAAGAATGAGAATACAATTTAAACAAGGTGTTACCATAATAATCAACTTATTATATTCCATCTATCTATATCATTTAAACATAAATATCATACTATTTTCTTGAACAATAAACAATTTTTTATAAAATTATTAAATACTTTTTGAATAATCTTCAAGAAATATTTATATATATTACTATAATCAATCTATTTAGCAAACAACTTTCGTAGAGAGTGATTAAAATGTATGTATTAAAAGGAAGAATTATTGATGGAACGGGAAAAGATCCTATAGAAAATGGTCTTGTTGTGGTTGAAGGTAATAAAATTACAGAGGTCTGTAAACAAAATGAATTCACAATTCCTGATAAATCAGAAATCATAGAAATAAAGGACGGTACCATAATGCCGGGTTTTATTGAACAACACGTGCATTTAGGTATAGGTTCAGTAAACCCACAAATAATGTTTGAGTATACGATACAAGAGAGGACCTGTCAAGCAATCTATGACCTTCAGAAACTAATCGAAGCGGGTTTTACGAGTGTCCGAGAACCTGGAGGCTTTGGGTATTTATTGAAAGAACCAATTGCTAAAGGACTAATAAATGGTACTAGAATTTGTTCTGCTGATGTTATCACTCAAACTGGAGGTCACTTTGATATGTATCAAAAATATCCTGTAGAATGGCTTAAACAACGTGCTAGTGGTGCGGGGCTAATTTTAGCAGATGGTAAAGAAGAAGTCCGAAAAGCTTCACGAATATCGCTCCGAAATGGATCTGAATTCCTCAAAATCTGTACAACTGGGGGAATTACATCACAAGGAGATATAAATACAAATAGCCAATATAGTTTAGAAGAAATCAAAACCTTTGTTGAAGAAGCGGAAATGCATGATACTTATGTATCTAGTCATGCCCAAGGAACCGCAGGGATTAAAAACGCCTTGTTGGGCGGAGTGAAAAGTATTGAACACGGAATATTTATGGATGATGAGTGTATTGAATTAATGATCGAAAAAGGAGCTTGGGTAGTCCCTACATTCACCATCTGTCAAGTTTACATGGATTTTATCAAATTAGTACCTAAATGGATAGTACCTAAGATTGAAGCATCTTATCCAGCCCATTATGAATCCATAAAGAAATGCTACAAGGCAGGGATTAAAATTGGTTTGGGTGCTGACCTCTTGGGCGATCCAAGGGTATGTCCATATGGAATTAATGGAAGGGAATTCGAGAAATTAACCCAGATCGGGATGAGTCCGATGGAAGCTATTGTCGCAGGGACAAAAACGGGTGCAGAGATTATTATGCGCGAACATGAATTGGGGACTCTCGAACCGGGCAAGTTGGCAGATATCACCATTTGTGAAGGTAATCCTTTGGAAAATATTAAAATTTTAGCAAAGGTCAAAAAAATCAAATTTGTTATGATTGATGGAAAAATCAAAAAGCATATTGAATAACATTACTGAAGAAAAATCTTGGTTCTTTATGGATATTCTTTGATGAATTACCTTTTAAACTTTAAAAACCAATTCTTTTTTTTTAATAATCATTTCTTTTTGAATATAAAAGTCATCATCATTACAGTATCAACTTTAATAATCAAAATAATTAGAAAAAAAATTGAAATAACTAATTTAATATCGCTTGGCTCTAATGAGACAAGAGTAGAATATATAATATATATTAAATAAACATGCGTTTTGAAATTGCACTACTTTAAACATTTAAAAACAATAATTTTAATCTTTTAATTATGAAAAATAAATATATATTTTGGATTGATACGAATAAAGAACGGTTAATAGAAATTAGTAATGAGATCTGGAAATTTGCTGAAATTGGTTTAGAAGAGTACGAATCTTCGAAGTTATTAATAGAAACATTAAAAAGTGCTGGATTTAGAATTCAAGGCGGAGTAGCTGATATGCCAACTGCATTTGTCGCGAGTTATGGAGTTGGCAAACCGATAATAGCAATTTTAGGAGAATATGATGCGTTACCAGGGCTAAGTCAGATCGCTGAGCCCGTGAAGAAACCATTAAAGGAGGGGGCTCCAGGACACGGATGTGGTCATAATTTATTAGGAGTGGGAGCTTTAAGTGCAGTTTTAGCCGTTAAGGAGGCAATTGATGCTGGTGATGCTAAGGGAACAATTAGATACTATGGATGTCCAGCAGAAGAAAAATTTAATAGCAAGGGCTACATGATCAAACCTGGAGGCTTATTCGATGATGTCGATATCGCACTTACTTGGCATCCAGCTTATTTAAATGCCGTGGTTACTCTAACTTCATTAAGTTTGAACCATGTAATCTTCAAATTTAACGGCAGAACAGCACATGCATCAGTAGATCCGTTTAATGGACGAAGTGCGCTTGATGCAGTTGAATTAATGAATGTTGG
>JBHLJZ010000093.1:0-15180 GCA_048887165.1 Candidatus Hodarchaeota archaeon
TCTAGCTTGGTATGATACATTTGCTTTGTTTTTTCAAACTAAATCGAATCGGCTGGGGGCCGAGTGGTCGGGGGTTCAATTCCCCCCTCTCCCATCATTAAATTAATCTTGGTAATCATATTTGGCTTATTAGGAATGATTTAAAAATGATTTCTTTCTCTTTTTTTTAAAAATTTTTTGGTTATTGTATGAACACACAATAAATGATTAGGGAGCATTTTTTTATTAGTGAAACTTTTTAAATGCGAATAATCTATTTTTTAATAATTAATATTAATGAAAAGTTAAGTGAAAAAAAATGAGTGAACTGCAAGAAACAGATAAGACTATGCGAGTATTGGCAATAATAGGAGGGATTATAGCTTTTATCGAGTCTATACTACAAATTATACAACAACCATTAATGGGCTATAGTTTTGGTTTACTTGGTGGCGTATTTGCTCTGATTTTCGCTTTAATTTCAATATTTCTTGGAATAAAGCCAATTCACTATACACCTTTTATCTTAGCAGCTATGGGAGTTATATTAATTGTTTTTGCTAGTCTAATAGGAGGAATTATCGTACTTCTCGCCGCTTTTATTGGCTTAATAAGCTAAGAATTAAATCAACTTTTTTCTTTTTTTGGTATTAATCTGTTAGTGCTAGAGCCATTATCAATGCTCCATAAATCTCATGTTGACTTCCTGCCCTGGAAGTATCAAGAATTATGTGATCTAAACCCATATAGATAGCACCATATGCTTTACCTCCTCCTAAGTGTACCAATGTCCTATAAATTAAATTTCCAGATATACCATCGGGGGCGATTATTAAATTTGCATTATTTTTTATAGCATTTTCAATAAGGATCTCATCATGATTAATTTTAAGATAATTATACTTTTTTTTAAAAAACCTAACAATTTCTATAGCATTATTAATTGTATTATCAACTTGAAAGTTTCGTCCAATGTCGCCAATTCTACCTCCACTTAAAATACTTATACTTGGCTCTAGCTTAAGATTATGAAATTGAATTAGTGCTTTTTCAATAAAAATAATTTTTTTTTCAATATTAGTACATTCATCTATACCTACAGGACCAAAAAAAAATTGATATCCTTTAACTGATTCTAATAAAGCTAATCTATTGGTTTCCGAACCATTAAAAATATTTTTTAGATTTTTTATAAACTTATCTGAACTTAAATTACCTCTAATTACTGCTTGAATAGCCCCATCATTAAGATATCTAAGTATTTCAGTTTCTGGTTCTTTACTCTCAATTAGAGACAATTTTGATTTTAAGGATACAAAAGTAGGATAATGATTGACTTTAGTGGCGATATGCTTATGAGCAAATAAAAATATCTCGGATTCATTATTTTGTAAAAAAAATTTTGAGGCATCTAATATTTTATTTATTCCATCTTCTGATTCTCCTAATCCAATTCCTATTTTTATAGATTTATTAATACCTTTTAATTTAAAAACGTCTATAATTTTCATTTAAATTTTCCATTAATCTTTTAAACTAAGCTAAAAAAGAAATACGCTATTGCTATTGTTAACGCATTATAAAATCCATGAGTTATCATAACCGCAATTAAATTTTCCCTTCTCCAATAAAAGAGTACTCCAAGCATTAATGACAGTCCAAAATAAGGAAAAAATGAGAGAAGAAATGAAATTAGAAAGAATGCAGAATCAAATGGAATGAGAAGAAAAATTCCAATTAAATGTATCATAGCAAAAATCAGCGCTGTTATGAAAATTCCCCAATTTTTTCCTAAACTTCTAACTAATCCTTTTTGCATAAAACCTCTAAACAGAATTTCTTCAGAAGTTCCTATAACTAAAATCATTATAATTAATAAAAGAATTAAACTATAAATGTCAGAAGAAAAGATTATAGCGTCAAATTCTCCTGTTGTGGAACCAATATCTTGAATTATTTCTACTCCAAATATAAGTTCTAAAGCAATTTCAACAGAGGTAGACACAAAACTTACTAAAAGAATACCAATTAATGCAAAAGCTATACCAATCAAAATTTCTCTTAAAATCTCTGTTTTATTATAACCCTTAGAAGTAAAACCTAAAATCATCATTCTATTTTTTAAAGACGGATTTTGAAGATATCTACCAACAAATAGAACAGGTACAAAAATAAAAATGAATTCTGCAAGTGAGCTAATTATAATAATATATGGATTAAAAATTAAATTGCTTAATTCTTCTAAATTCAATGAAAAGCTCAAAAAGAATAAAATAATAAATGTGGTAATTATATTCAATAAAAGGAAGGCTAAAAAAGGTATACCAATGGAAGCTGAACCACTCCATAATTTATAATTAGTATTTTTTATTAAATCTTCATCGGAAATCTTTTTTCTTTCCGACTCAAATGGTGGAAATAATCCCATTTGATATTGTTGAGGTGAAGATTTTATATTTTGATGGGGGGGAAATCTTAAATTTTTTTTAATATACTGAAGATCAAGCCCACAATTTATGCAAAATTTTAATGTATTCAATTTCGGTAATTTATTACCACAAACTGGACAATAAGACCAATTTAAATTACTTTCGCTCATTACAAGATTTTTAAAATTAATTAAGTTAAAAATTCTTTTAGTTTTTCAAATTATAAATTAAAATTAAATTTTATTGTAAGTCAAACCGTATTTTAGGAAATCACGACAAGTTACCGCTTAATAATGAGTGAAATAACAAATTAATTCTTTACTTTCAATCTTAATTGGATTTACAAATCCATATCTTTCAAATTGTATAGTTTCCCTCATTGGAATTTCTAAGAGATTTATTTCTCCATATCCATTACTTATAGAACCATCAGGTTTAATTACAGAAACTCTAATATTGTCTTCTTTTGGAACCCATTGAATAATTGAATACTCTCTATTTAGTTCTTTACTATGATATTTGCATTTGACTATTTTATTTTTCCTGTCTATATCTCTAATCTTGATATTAACCAAATCCTTAAATCGCAAAATGTCGTCAATTTTAAAGTTTTTAACGTCGTTTGAAGCAATTAATAATTCTAGTGATTTGTTTATAATATTACATTTAATAGTTCTATGCCCTTTTTTAGGATTTGAAGGAAGGAGTAATGGTTCAGCAATTATATTCTCAAAAGGAATTTCATTAATTTCAATTAAAAAAGGATCTTCTACAAAAAAATATCTATAAGAGATCTCATCAATAATATCTTTATTTTTAGCATACAATATTCTAACATCAAAATTGATACTAGTAGTAGACATTCCCAAATCTAATAAAGATTTCCTTAAGGCCTCTGGCCTAATTCCTCTGATTTGAAGGGATTGCATACTCCAAGTTCTTGGATCTTCCCATCCTT
The DNA here is from genome assembly GCA_048887165.1 of Candidatus Hodarchaeota archaeon. Taxonomy (GTDB): domain Archaea; phylum Asgardarchaeota; class Lokiarchaeia; order Sigyniarchaeales; family SOKP01; genus SOKP01. The sequence goes on from JBHLJZ010000093.1 coordinate 3,367, forward strand.
GATATTTTCCAGCTTTTATATTATTTCGTGATTTACTTTTACTTAATTTAATATCGGGAAAATTTATTCTTCCATAATGCATAAACTCTGCAATATACCATTTAAAATGCTCCCAAATAAATTGTTCAATGATGTCTTCCTTGACTAGATCAATTCCTCGTAGTATGTGAGTCACACCTAATAAATGATCATCGATAGCCCATGAATATTCTAGCATTGGCCATAATATATACTTATTACCTACTCTAGGGTGTTCAGCTTCTGATATTCTCATAATAATTTGGTCTCTTAATGCGGGATTATCTTGATCCATTCCCGTTTTTAATCTTACTACCGCTTCAGTTTCTTTATATTTTCTACCAAGCATATTCCTCCATTCATCAAAATTCTTCTCCATAGAATTGTTTCTATGAGGGCAATCTTTTTTCTGATTTTTGTATTTTTCTCTAAATTCATCAGCTGAACAGAAACAAACATAAGCAATCCCTTCTTTAATTAATTTCTCACAATACTCGTAATAAATCTCTAATCTATCGCTTTTGTAGTAAATTTTGGAAATTTTTACATCTAACCAATTTAAACCATCTTTAATTAAGTTGTATGCTTCAGGTAGTACATATTTTGCTTTGGGACTATCTCTCAAAGATTTTGGGCTACCAATTGTGTCATCATAAAATAATATTAATTCACCTTGGTACTGCTTAACATATTCATCATTTAAGATCACCATTCTAGCATTTCCTATATGTAGTGCTCCACTTGGATATGGTGCTAATCTCATTATGATTTTTTTATAATTCTTATAATTAGGTAATTCTGGTAATTCTTTTTCTTCTTCTTTTTTATCCTTTTTATCTAAGGCGGTAGAGTCTAATTCTAACAACATTTCTTTTTGTTTCTCTAAGCTTAGATCCAAAATCTTTTGAATAATTTTATCAGCTATGGGTAAGATATTTTTAATGTGGGCTTTCATCTCAGGCATCTCTGACATTAATTTTCCAATTATTGCTTTTTTATTCGGTTTACCTTCAAACTCTACAGCATTTTTCAAACCACTTATCAATAAAATTCTCTTAATTTGCTCTTCATCCATAATATAAGCCCAACTTATATATTCATTTAAGAAAGATTTTTATCAACTATAAATGAATCTAATAATTAATAATAAACCCTATCAAAAAAAATAAATCATTATTAAGCTTTATATTTTCAAATAAGATAGAGTATTTTGAATAAATTAAAGAATGAAGGCGTTCCACCATCCATTACCGAGGATATATTTTGATTAGATTGAAAGTAACTGGAGCAGAATGGAAAGTGGCTGAAAAGTTAAGTGGTTTGAAAGCTACTGAACCTGATGAAGATTGGAAGGTCACATTTGTCACTCCAATTTATGGAGGGTGGGATGTTATAGTAGAATGTAGTTTCAGTAAACTTCAGGATTTGGATAAAATTGTCTCTTATTGTAGATTTGATGAAGATTTATCAAAATTCATAGAAGAAACTACTACATTAATATCCAATAAGCGCGACTATCCTTAAAATGAAAATTTTTACCTTTAAAGATGATTGATAATTATAATTTAAGATTTGTGATTGATTCTGATATTCCGATTGTTAGGGATATTTATAATTATTATGTAATTAATGGTGTAGCGGCTTATTCTGAAAAGGAAGTTGACCTTGATTTTTTTTTAAAAATGAAAAAAGAAGCTTTATCATTCTACATTTTAGAGATTAATAATGAAATTGTGGGTTTTTGTGTATTAAGAAATTATCTACCCTATGAGAATTTTAGACATACGGGTCTATTGACTTATTTTATTAAATTTAAATTGACTAATAAGGGATATGGTTCAATATTATATGAAAAACTTATAGAAGATGCTAAAAGGTATGGTATAAAAACATTAATTGTGCATTTATCATCACTTAACAGTTTAAGTATAAATTTTCATAAAAAACACGGTTTTAAAGAATGCGGACGATTTAAAAACATTGCTAAAAAATTTAATCAAGATTTTGATATAATTTGGATGCAAAAATTTATTTAATTATTTCAGATTGCAATATTTCGACTATATCATTAATAGTTATATAAGATAAATCCATAATAATTTTATCTGCTTCTAAGAGTTCTTGCTCATCATGAGTAGTAGTGAGAGCTATTACTTTCATTCCTGCTTTTTTGGCAGCTTTTATCCCGACGGGAGCATCTTCAATAACTAAACAATTTTTAGGGCTCAAATTTAATCTTTCCGATGCAAATAAAAATACATCTGGTTCAGGTTTTCCCTTTTTAATATCTGCTGCTGTTACAATCACACTAAAATATTTTTTAATGTTTAAACTTTTAAGTAATAATTTTACATTTTCCGGTGGGCCACTGGATCCTACAGCTAAATTAAAATTATTATCATTTAAACTTTTTATTAATTCTATAGCCCCTGGTAAAGGTTTTAATTTATCTTTAACCATCTCTCGATAATATTTCTCTTTCAGTTCTGCCCATTTTTCGATTAATTCACTTTTTATATTGGGTCCGACTAGTCTGCGTGTAATCGTAATACTTTGTTGACCAAATGTTTTTTCAAAGAATTCTCTTGTAAACTTTATTCCAATCTCATTAGACATCTTTACCCAACTCTCGAAGTGTATGGGTCCAGTGTCAGCTAACACTCCATCCATGTCAAAAATGACGCCATATTGATTACACATAATATTTTTTATAAAGAATAATTAGATAAGTATTATAGAGAATTATAGATTAATAAAAATTACATAATAATAGCTTGAATAAAGGTCCGGTAGTCCAGCCTGGATAAGATATATAAATGAATTAGATAATTGCAGAAAGGGCACTGGCTTGCGGAGCCAGATATATAAATTATAAAGTTTATACTGGAAATCGAGGGTTCAAATCCCCCCCGGACCATTTATATGATAACTTTTAGATAGAAATACCTGAAATTTTAATCAATCTATAAGATTGACTAATTCCGAAATATTATTTATTTTTATATAGTTAGGTACATTAATCTCCTTTTCAAAAGGAAATTTAAATACTCTTTTACATAGAATTGTTTTTAAGCCAGCTCTATGACCTCCTACAATATCTGCATACTCATCTCCACATATTAAGCAAAATTCGGGAGAATTTAATCCCATTTTTTTGATTGTATAATAAAATATTTCTGGATCTGGTTTTCTTTTTCCAAATTCGGCAGAAGTAACTACAGCGTCGAAAAATTGTAGTAAGTCATATTTTTTAAGTAAATTGTGAATTGTGATGTGATTAGGATGGTTTGATAATACAGCTATTTTAATTTTTTTTAAATCTGACAGATATTTTAAAGTCTCTTTTGTTTGTTCAAAAGGGATCCATTCTTCTTCTTCACAGGAGTGGTATAAGTTAGCTAATTCCTTATGATTTTTTTCGTTCATCTCTCCAATTTTTAAAGCTTTAAAAACTTCCTTGAATAAAAATGAAGTAGGATATTCTGTTTTAGTTTTAATACTTTCTCTAAAAAAATTAGCTCTCTTCTCATTGAATGTGTTTATAAAATGTTTAATTTCTGAATCATGATTTAAGACTTGATTCTCTCTTAATTTTTTTATCGATCTATTAAGACCTTTTCTATAACAATCAAGATATTTTTCAACAGATACATCTTTAAATTGAAAAAGGGTAAACCCAAAATCGAAAATTAATCCTTCTAATTTCATTTTATAATTCATTATTAAATTATATCAATTTTAATCTATCTCTGAACCTTTATAAATAGGAGCATTTTATCATTTGTTAAAATATTAATAATAATACAATTTTAGTAAATACTCTTATATTGTAGTGATCAAATTTGTCAATTGATAAATGGCTTTCTAACAAGGATTCTGAAGAAGAAAGACGGAAAAAAGAAGAAATATATAAAAATCTTTCTATTGAAGAGAAACACGAATTAAAAAAGAAAAAGATTAATGAATTAGTTAAGGAAAAACCTGTAGATCAAGTTAAAGATGAGAAAAGCTATGATTTTTTAAAAGAAGTTCTAATATTTAAAGATTGGTTAAATAATAGAACATATATTAAAGGAGATATTGAAAAGATAGAAACATGGATTAAAAATATCTATAGGAAAATAAACAAAGTTAAGATTAAAGAAAATGACCGAAATGCTAATAAAGGATTAATTGATAAATATAAAGAGATACCAGTTGAATTTTTAGATGAAAAAACGAGGATTGCTTTAAATAAAAAACTTAGAGGCACAACAAGAACAAGTTCAGATAATTATTATTTAAAGAAATTGAAGGCTACAATAAAAGAAAAATTAAAAGAAGCGAAATATTATGCTATTTTAAGAGATATTTTAGAGATTGAATAAATTTCAGAACTGATATTGAAAGCCCAAAATTATGTTGGTTATTTGTCCTATTGCCGGTGTTGGGAAAAGATTACAACCTTTTACTTATTCTAAACCAAAAGCATTCTTGAAATTAGCTGGTAAAAGAGTAATTGATCATATTCTTATAAAATTGAAAAAAACGTTTCCAAAAGATACAAAACTATGCCTTATTGTAGGATATAAAAAAAGACAAATCTCTGAATACTTAACATCCAATTATTCTGATTATTTTAAACTTACATTTATAGAACAAAAACCATTAGGTTATACCGCCGAAACACCTTATTTTTCTGGATTGGGAGATGCTATATTATTAGCTAGAAGGTACTTAAATAATGATGATTGTTTTATTTTATTAAGTGATAGATTACCAATAGAAGACTATTCTTCAATACTTTTAACTTTTCACCAAGGAAAATGTGATGGTGTAATTAATATCAAAAAAGTTGAAAATCCACAGTTTTATGGAGTTACGGTCTTAGATAGCCAATGTAAGATAATAAAAATAGTTGAAAAACCACAAGATTATATATCTGATTATGCTGTGTCAGGAGCATATTTATTTGGAAAATCTATTGTGCCAAGATTATTTGATTTGTTAGAAGAACAAAGTAAAACAGAATTGGAGAACGGAAAAGAACATCAATTAACTCCGGTTATCCAGAAACTCATAGAAGAGAATGTAAAAATATTAGGTAATGAAATGAAAAATGAAATATTAGATTTTGGGCGCCCTGAATCATTAATAGAAGGAAATCGTCATCTTTTATCTGAATTAAAACTTAAAGATCCATTGTATGAAAATGCTGTTCAAACTGGTAATATAAAAGATTCTAAAATTTTACCTCCTGTGTTTATTGGTAAAAATTCTAGGGTTTCCGATTCTGTTATTGGTCCTAATGTGTCAATTGGAGATAATGTGATTATAGAGAAATGTATATTATCTGAGTCTGTAATTGGTGATGGAGCATATTTAAAAAAAATAATTTCATCAGATAGTATCATAGGAGATTATTCAACGTTAGAAGATTTAATCAAAAAGAATATTACAATCGGAGATTCCTCATATATTACTACTTCTAATATGAAATCTTTTTAAAAAAAAAATTATTATATTTTTAATTAAATTTAGGTCTTTTATCTTGCCAAGGGGCAATTTCTTCAAAAGCTTTTGAAACTTGTAATACTGTTGACTCATGATACCTTTTTCCAACTAGTTGCATGCCAATGGGTAAATCTTCACTTGACCAGCCACATGGAATTGATGCTGCAGGTGTTTGTGTTAGGTTAAACGGATAAGTAAAAGGATACCATCCTGAGTGAGAAATTGTTTTATCTCCTATTTTTGATGGCCCTACACTTCCTAATTCAAAAGCAGGTATTGCTGTTGTAGGAGTGATTAAAATATCATAATTTTTAAAAAATTTATACATCTCCTCATCACAAGCTAATCTTTGAGATAAGGCAAGTTGAAGATTCATTGCAGTCATTGGTAGAGCAACTTCAATTTGCTTAACAAGACCAGGAGTTATTTTATCTCTCCATTCATCCAATTTATTTTTAAAATCATAAGCAGTTCCAACTGTAGCAAAGGTATAAAATGCATTTTCTGCTTTCCTCATTTTGATATTCACTTCTTCAGTCGTCCAACCAAAATTTTCAAATTTATGGATTGAGTTAAGAACCGCCCTCTCGACCTCAGGATCTAGAGCTTTCGCAAGACCCAAACTAAGTGAATACCCAATTTTTAACTTTGACGGTTTTTCATCAATTGTATCAATATAATTAATATTTTCTTTCGGTAGAGATTGTCTATCACCTATGTGAGGACCTTTCATAACATCAAGCATAAGAGCAGCATCTTTTACAAATCTAGTCATTGGTCCGTAATGATCCATTGTATAAAATTCAAGTCCTATACGAGGATATTTAGGGACTCTTCCATAAGTAGGTTTGAATCCAAAAATCCCACATAAACTACTGGGAACTCTTATAGATCCACCTCCATCTGAGCCTAACGCTAATGGACTAATACCTGATGCTACTGCTGCACCAGCACCGCCACTCGATCCTCCGGAAGTTCTTTTTAAATTCCAAGGGTTTTTAGTTTCTCCAAATATTAAATTAAAAGTGACTGTAACATGACCAAATTCAGGTGTATTCGTTTTTCCTAAAAATACTGACCCTGCGCTTTTAAGTCTTTTAATAACTTCTTCATCTTCTTCAGGAATAAAATTTTCATAAATTTTAGAGCCAAAGGTTGTTCTAATACCTTTAATCATGACCAAATCTTTAATGCTTGTAGGAATCCCATTTAATAAAGGTAACTTTCCTCCTTTTTTAACTGCTTCATCTGCTTTTTTAGCCATTTCTCTAGCTAAATCAAAAGTAGGGGTACAATATGCGTTTATTAAAGGATTTATTCTTTCAATTCTTTCAATGATTGTTTCAGTTATCTCTTGTGAAGTCAGTTCTTGACTTTTTATTGCTTCTCGCATGTCATATGCAGACATAAAACAAATGTCTTCTTCATTCATAATTTCAACATTTTTTAAAATTGATATAATCTTATTCGTTTACAAGTTATTTATTGATTTTCATTGTTTTTTCAAAATATAATTTTAAAGATTCATTTCAATATTCAAAAAGTTAAGTAGAATGAAAAAAAAATATTTATTTCTCAGATTATTATTTAAAATAGTTTTAGAAAAAATTATATGAAAATTAATTATTTAGTTATTGATGATACAGTGGAGCATAAATACAAATTTATTTTCATCATTATCCTTATTAATCTGATTACCCTTTCTATGTGTTTTAATTTAAATGTAAAAGCACAAGAGGAAGAAGATGAATATTTTCTGCAATTAAAGGAGGGTGATGAATTAGTTTGGAAAGTTACAGAATTAAATGAATATTATTTTAAACTTACTTTTGGGGATGAACCAAATTTCAAAATAGGAGATCAAATAAAAATAGTAATTACAGATATTTATGAAGCCAGACTTCAATGGACTATAAATACTGAAGAATGGGATTATAATGCCGATTGGGGAGAACGAGGGATAATAAGGGATTATGAGATCTTTAAAGATCCAACTTTATACGAGGATTATATTTTTATTTTAGCACCAGTTGATGATTATCTCCAAGAAGCGTATACAAATCTAGATACAAATCTGTATGATGTATCAGGAAATTCGATTATTAAGAAGGTTAAGAGCGACGTGAATGTTGATTATAGATGGGAAAAACAATTTGACTTCAGAGGTCTTTTGAGTAGAGAGACCGTATATGATTTTGATAGAGATATTATTATTGTGAGAGTAGAAGGAGGTATGAGAACTATCCCTATGGGATTTTATTTTATCGGATTTATAATTCTTGCTCTCTCAGCTCTAATAATAATTAGCTTAAAACAAAACAAAATTCTTATTAGATAAATATCAAAATTATTTTTCTTTTCAAGGTTTAAAAATTAAAGTCTTTTTGCCATTTTTTATAACCAATCTGCCAAAGATGTAATCTTGCTTTGTTTATTTTATTATCAACTTCTATACCAGGAAGAGGATTTTTCATTACTTTATGATATCGGTTGTAATATTCTTCTGCACTTGGATTACCTTCAATCATCATTAAAATAGCTTTTTCTGTGAAAAATAAAATTAAATCTGGTTTAATTTCAGGTTCAATTTTTGTCATTTCTAATGAATTTTCATCAATTTTAAACAAATAATAGTGGAGTTTCAAATTAGTGTCATTCGTGGAATTTTCAGTTATGATATACTCCCAACAAGCATTTACATTAAGATGTCTCATTAAATCTAATTTTTGGGAAAAAAAAGACTCTAATCTTTTATATAATTCTTCAGAATCCAAACAGGAAACCATTATCTTAATCACTTAATTTTGGATAAATTTAAAGAAGTAGCATCATAAATGTATTTTGGAAAAACTAACTCTTGGGGATAATATTTACATCCAGGTGGATATGCTGAGTCTTTAATTCCACCTAAAGCAACAGTGATATCTGTGAGCATTGGTCTTGCATTTATGTAAACGTTTGCTACTTCCAATTCATTCTTAAAAGATTCTATACTTTGTAAATTAGAAGTATAAACAGCTGCTCGCATGCCATAATTACTTGCATTAGCTAATCTGATTGCATCTTTTAGATCATTAGCTTTTGTGACAGATCTAACCGGTCCGAAAGCTTCTTCTCTCCATAAAAATGGTGCTTTTTTTAAGTCAGTACAAAGCTCAGGCTTTATTTCAACTAGTGTTGGTTTATAAAATAATCCATAATCTTCACCAGTGTCAATCTTTTCTGCACCAGTATAAATTTTAGTATTATATTTTTTTGCATCTGCAACCATGACTTCCATCATCATCAATATTCTTCGACTTCCTAATGGTCCTATATCAACATCAGGATCCGTTGGATCTCCATATTTTAGTTTTTCTATCTCTTTTACTAAAATTTCAATATATTCATCATAAATATTTTTATGAACAATAATTCGCTTCATAGAAAAACATTGTTGACCTGAATTAGTATAACTAGCCATCGCGTTCCATTTTGCCACTTGTTCTAAGTTTACATCATCCATAACTATACCCGCATCGTTGCCAGCACATTCAAAGAAGAATTGTTTGAATGGTTGAGTATACATAGCAACTCCCATTGACTTATCAACTGTTTTTTTCAAAATTTTAGCGTAGCGAACAAGGATATCTTTTGCTGTATGAGAAGCTGTAATTGTCATTAAAATTTTAATATAAGGGGAGCTTAAAAATTCATCAATTGCCCATTCGCCTGGAGCAATTACTAAGTCCAAAGCTTCCATAGCAGGTAAATCTACATCTTTCATCATTGAATATGCTTCTAACATCGTTAAAGGACAAGCCGTGGAAGGCTTAACAACAGCTCCATTGCCAACTAAATAATTAGCACCCAATTGATAAAGAGGGAGGCTTATAGGTGTATTACGTGGTGATACACAAGCTGCTAATCCTTGGGGTATATACCTTATTTTAACAAACTGTTCCCCTTCTATACTTGTTAATGATTTCTCCTCTAAAAACTGATAATACCAATCACAAAATTTAAAGCCATTTGTTACAATATTCAATTCCCATTCAGAGTACTTTATTGGTAATCCTCCTTCTGCGACAATCAATTCTTTTAATTTGTTTTTGTTAAACCTTAATTTGCTAGCAAAATTTGAAAGAAGTTGAGCTCTTTCAAAAAAAGTCATTTCTTTTAGTAAATGCTGATTCTCAAATGTCTTCTTTATTTTTGCCTTGAGTGTTTCTGGCGTATCAGCGGGAATTGTTCTTAGAACTTCTCCCGTGTACTTATTCTTAATTTCTAACTCGTTTACTTTTGACATTTTTCCAACTCATTATTATATTATATAATCACTTAAGATTTAGCATCTTTTTTTAAAAAGAATTTCCTCATCGGTTATAGTTTATCCTCGTATTGGAGAATACCGGCTGTTTTAGCAAACCTTCCATAGCCCATATCAATTAGGGTTTGGGTTCTTTTATTCAGAAAAAAATCAATCCATCCTTTTTTCTCATCTGGAAAATTATAAAAGTTTCCAAGAAGTTTTGCGTATTCTAATTTTGTTTTTGTTTGGATTAACTGTTCAACAGCTTCAACAGAGAGTGCTAGTTCCAAATCTGCATCATCAGCTCTTCCTGGTTTTATTTCTATACCCTGTCCATTTCTTAATACATTAAAAACATCTACAGGGGATTTTTCATCATATGATTTAACTGAATGGTATATCGCAAAATCAAATATAGAACCATGTACTAAATCAGAAAAAATTTCAGGAAATTTTGAAAGAAATGTTGTATAATTTTTTGCTATTTCTGTTTTATATTCATCAACTGCGCTTGTTTTCATTTAATCACCCTAATTCAAGTCTTTTTTTTTAACCTTAATGTTAACACTTTCAAAATCTTTATACCATTTAATTGTTTGTTCTAATCCTTCTCTTATTGGTGTAATTTTGTACCCTATTTGTTTAATAGCCTTTTGTGATGAATAGGATCTATGATATGTAATTGCTCTTAGTGTAGGTCGTGTTAAGTAAGGGATTTTTTTATTGAATTTTGCTTTAACTTCTAATAACCATGCATAAGCTATTGTTATCCAAAATGGAAGCTTCTTTGCCTTTTTACCTCTTGATATTTCAGCTATCAAATCAAGGTATTCTCTAAAAGTTATATTATCACCACCAACAATATAATCCTCGCCTAATATATCTTCTCTATCAAGTACTTCAACGAAAATATCAGCAAGATCATTTACATAAGATAAACATGTCACAGAACCTCCTTCACCAGGGCATACGCCTAACGGAAGGATTTTTCCCCTCATGACATCATAAAGCATTCTTCCAAAAATATTAAAATCTCCCGGACCATATACGATTCCTGGATAGAATAACACTGCTTTCAATCCTTTTTTTATAAAACCTTTAACTAATTTTTTTGCTTGAAATTTTGATCTCTCATACTCCATATAAAATTGTTCATTCTCATGCGTTTCATCAACAGGCTCTGGAGGTGTTGGACCAAGTGCAGTGAAGGAACTAACATAAAATAGTTTAAGATTTTTTTCAAGAGCAACGTTAGCAATATTTTCAGTTCCTTTTACGTTAATGTCATAGTAAATAGACTTTTTTTTTGCCCATATTCCTGTATACGCTGCAAGATGATAAATTAAATCAACATCCTTTACAGCTTCATATATACTATCAATATCTTGCACATCACCGATAACATAATCAATATTATCTAATTCTCTAAAAGGAGTAGTATCACTATTTTCTCTTACTAATAATTTTAAACTATGTCCAAGGGAATTCAATTTTTTGACGAGGGGGATGCCAATAAATCCTGTACCCCCAGTTACTAAAATTCTCAAAATTTAAATACGCGTAAAATGTGATTTAAAATGCTAATTTTATAAAAAACATTAAAATGTTTTTAAAAAATTAATCATACTAATAACAATTGTAACCATTAAAAGTGTCAAAAGTTGGAAAGTTGTAAGAAAAAAGCTACAAAAAAGTTAAGAATGGTATAAAAACTATAGGAATAGAATAAAATGAGAAGAACTTATATAAAAAAGCTAAATACACAATTAGAATTACCCTTTCAAGCTAGCGATGAATATTTCCTCAAAGAAATATTTGAAATTCTTAAAAAAAAATTTAAATTAGAATGCAATTCAAATCAAAGATTTATCGATTTAGGTTCTGGAGATGGTTCTGTAATTATTAATTTTACTCTGAGATTCAAATTATATTCTATTGGTATTGAAATAAATAAGAATCTTATTATTGAAACAAAAGAAAGAATAAAAAATTTAAAGAAAAGCAAGCAATAT
>JBHLJZ010000094.1:0-15100 GCA_048887165.1 Candidatus Hodarchaeota archaeon
GGACTTATTAAAATAAGAGCATATCGACCTTTTCCATATGAGGAATTACGAAAAATAATAGAACAATATAATTTAGAAAAGTTAATCCTATTAGAAAAAAGTGATTCTTTAAACGGGATGTTACCTCCATTTTCTATGTCTGTAGCGAGTGCTCTTTATCCACTTGGAACTCTTTTTAGGAGCTTTATCGTTGGTTTGGGAGGTCGAGATGTAACCAGAGATGAGTTTGATATAGCAAAGAAAAAAGTTGCTTCAGTATCAGATATGAAGGGCCAACTTTATTCATATCTTGGTCTCAGAGAAACTAAAGAAAAAATACATGGGGTGGATTAAAAAATGTCAGAAAGAAATCTGATTAATTTTGCTGATATTATTGCTAGAAAAGAGAAATGTAATGTATTGTTCTTTAACTATGATAATGAAGCTTTCATGAATACAGGAATTCAAGAAAGTGGTGGAACACCACCTTATGCTTCTACAACGACTGGTCCGGCTGGTGAGAAGATTCCAGGCAAAGTAGGTATCAAACAAGATTTAGTAACTCCATTCGCATTTTATGGTACAAAAAAATTATTCTTAGCGACAGTAAATCCAGCCTATTCTAATGATTTTATGGGTAAAGTTGCTGATGCCCTTAAATCTAATGGATCTGCATTTATACAAGCATACTCAGATTGTATGAGAGGTTGGCGTCATGGTGCCGAATCAGCTTTGGAAATATCAAAATTAGCTACTGACTGCGGTTATTGGCCACTTTATACTGTGAGAGTAGAAGATGGCATTCCAACTTTTACTTATTATAGAGGGTTAGATATTGATAAAGATAAGTTTGTAGATTACTTGAAATCAATGGGAAGGTTTAGACATCTCTTTAAACCAAAATTCATGGAAAGAGAAATTGATGAGATAATTTATTTAACAGAACAAAGAAATAGAAAACTTAAAGCACTTATTAAACAATTCGGAGCAGAAAAACCAATAGATGTTTATCGCGTGAATCGTAAGAGTTTAGAACCTCAAAAACAAATTCAACCGGGTCATGGATTATGTCCTGGCTGTGGAGCAGGTATGGTTTTAAACCAACTAGCTACTGCTGCTCAGGCAGTAGGTGGATATAATGTAATCTATGTAAACAACACAAGTTGCTCAGAAGTTTCTACTTCAAAAGATAATGTGACTTCTTGGAATGTACCTTGGGTTCACCATCTATTTGAGTCGGGTGCAACTGTAGCAGAAGCAATAAGTAGCGCTTATAAAATCAGGAAGGCAAAAGGTCAATATGAAGGTGAAATTCCATATGTAATTCATATTGGGGGAGATGGCTCTACTTATGACATCGGTTTTCAATTCCTAAAGGCAGCTTTAATAAGAACAAGTTCTTTTGTAGAAATGAGTGAATATTTATCTTCTAAGTGATAATATTTTTTTATTTTTTTTTCTTAAGTTTAAATATTAAAGAAGGTTAGGAAATAATTCCTTTACAAGCTTAAATATTTTAAAATTAATTGACTATTAAGCATCAATAAAAATCGTTAAAGCAATTAATGAATATAAATTTTTGAATATAAAATAAAATTTAAATAATCTTTAGTTTTAATCCCCTTCTCTTTTTTTCCTATTGGTAAATTTTGCATCCATTGATTTATTCCCTAAAGGTGAGTTAGCATTTAAATTGATTTGTTCTTCAGAATTCTCTATTAATGATGGTGATAATATCTCTTCAATTTTTTCATTATTTAAGATCATATAAGATTGGATCCAATCTGGATTTGATAAATAATTTTTATTTTTTACTTTACCCTTATATTTAATTTTATCCTTCTTCATAATAATTTTCAAAATTCCTTTAAAAAATTTTTATATCATTTTATTGTGTCAATTTTTCCTATATTAGAAAGCCTGCATTTCAATAGCGGGTATATTTTCCTTTTTTTTGTCAGCAACTCTTTTAATTTTGGATTGAAGCGGACTCTCATCTAAAGAGCTTTTAATTTCAATTAAGCCATTTTTTATCGCATCTTTAAAGATTTTTTCACCCTTATCTGACCTTGTTATAACAGTAGACCACCCCTCATCTGAACCTATTGAACCTAATGAAATATCGGCAAACTCCGCTGTAAGATCTCCACAAAAATGACAGAATTTAGAACAATATACTTTACAATCATTTAAAGATAATGAACATTTTTCCCCTGAATCGACAGTAAGTTCAAAAATTCCAGATTTAATATCCATTTTAATGATCTCATCTATAGATACAGAAAATTTATCTTTAATAAGTTTAAAAATCTCTTCGTATGGAAATGATTCCATGCAGAATAAACCAATTTTATATTTAATGTTTCTAAACATTGGTAATCTAATTGGTATTATTTTTCCTTTTGAGATAGCGTTAATTTTACAAGGGAGAGCAACAAGTGCAATTTTATCATACTTTTTGGCTTTATGTAAAATTGATAGAACTGGAAAGTGAACATATGTACTACCGGCAGTTTTATGTAATTCCTCTGCTTTCTCTATAATGCTGACCTTAGGTTCCCAATAGTTTTCCAAATGTTTAATTGTAATAACAGCATCTACTAGTTTTTGTTCTAATAAATAATATAAGAGTGATGTAGCTATTCCTCCGTCCTGACCTATTTTTTTAATTGAATATTTTTTTGTTCTAGCAGAATAAATATCTTTATAATAACCTAATCCACCAACGTGTTTTAAAGATTTATCCATCCTGAATGCATTTTCCATCAAGGCATCCATCTGAAAAGAACGAGGACATACTTCATAACATAGTCCACAAGTAATGCATTTACTCTCGTCAACATAAAGATAATCTTTTCCAAGATTTATAACATTTACAGGACATATTGATGAACATAATCCACATTGACAACATAAACTACTATCATAAACTAAATCTACAGAAATGAAGTAATTCTCTTTGCCCTTTTTTAAATAATCTCTTATTTTAAAAAGAGGTTCTTCTTTGTTATCATCAAGCACCTCAATTAAACCCTTTTCTTTCATGTAAAATAAATCTCTAATTATATTTTCTTTTGGAAAAGGAAAGCGTTTTATAATTTCTCTAAGCTTTAAAGGTTTTAAATTTTTTAACTCTTCAAATAAATATTTTCTAGCTGTTACAGCTTCTAATATAGAATCTGAAATCATGTTTAATTCGGCTTCATTGTATTTTCCAACCTTTAAAATATCCTCCTTAGCCTTAAAAAGTGCTCTATAATGAAAATTATTAGATGCTTTATATGTAGCATAAAGTAGTTTATGAAGCTGGAGATCTCCAAAATTATAATCATTTTTTATACTAAACATCATGACGAAAATTCACCGAATAATACATTTTAAATTATTATCTTTCTATCTCTTCGAATTTTACAGGATTTGGACCTAACTTTTTTAACTTTTTAATGAATTGAGTGATAGATTCATTTAGATTTTTGTAATTTTCCCCATCCCAGTTATATATTTTTATTCTACCATCACTTAATCCTCTCTTTGCTAATATTCGGTTGGTTTCATTAACTATTTTTTGAAAATTCTTATAATTTGATTCAAAATTTCCCTTTCTCATTTTTCCTTTGATTAATACCAAAATTCCATCAAACTTTTCATAGAAATATCTTAAAAGTTCATTAATATCAAGCATAACTTTATCTTCTTTCCTTTTAAATAGGACTGAGACATTTTCTCTATCTTTTATTAGTGTGGATCCAAAATTTTCATTAAGCTGAACGCCTGGGGTAGAAATAATTAGAATTTTATAGTCCATACCCATCAACTCCTTCAAGTTTATCTTATATAAAAAAGTTATTAATCCAATTATAATATACGAATTTAGATCATTTATATGTTATGAATTATAATCTCTATAATAAGAAAAAGATCAATTTTATATTGATAATCGATAATTATTTTCTAAAGTTTATTATAAAATTCAGGAAAAACACAATTGAAGATTAAAGATCATAGAATTTTATTGTTATTATATGATCCTTTTCCTACCTATCTTAATAATCTTGAATAAACATTAATAATTATAATTTCGAGAAAAAAAAAAAGTATTTAGAGATTTAACTCTTTAAGTTTTTCTTTTATCAATTCCGTTTTTTCAGGTCTCAAGTCATAAACTAAAACAAATATTAAAAGAGCGATGAAAGTTAAGATCATTGGTATCAAAGCTGTATGCATCCGAATTCCAAATAGTGCTAGATCTGTTTGAGCGGATGATTCAGGATCAAAACCTGTTAATGTATGAGTAATTGCAAATATTAGCCCTTGTGCAATTAATGAAAATCGAATAAAAAATGTATAAACGCCCATAAAGCTTCCTTCAATATGTTTTCCAGAATCTACTACTGCTTCATCGATTGCATCAGCTAAAACAGGATGGGTTCCTATTCTAAGTGCTCCCCCTCCAATTCCAAGTATCAAAGCAGCTAGTATAAAACCTAGTGTTGTTTGAACGAACATGAATGGTAATAGCCCTATAGTGTTTAGAAAAACACCGATTATCAACATTCTACGATTATTTTTCATTTTTTGAGCTAATATTAACCAAGGAAAAAGGGAAACTGTCACTCCGAGTATAAAGGGCGCGAGAACTAATATTGCAGAACTCGCAGGTTCTTCAAGAATATAAAGAACAACATATTGAACTGAAGCAGTCAAACTAGCTCCTATTATCCCATCCATTAAAAAAACTAAAATCACGACCATAAAATTCTTATGTGTTATGACAATTTTCAATGCCTTGAAAAATGAGATTGATTCTCTTTTTTCTTGTTCTCTAACATATCGATCCTTCAAAGATTTACTCTCTCGATGCCCAGGAATGGAACATGCAAATATCACCAAATTTATTATCACAAATATCCAAGCCATACCCGCAAAAGATGATGCTTCTTCAACATCGATGAGAAGTGGAGGAATAATAAATCCTACTGTAGTCCCAATAATCCCCAAAAACATTCGCCAGAATCCTGCTTTCCTTCTATCATTATCTAACCGAAACTTATCAGGGAATAAAGCAACGTGATTTAAATCAATTATGGTATAAAATAATTCGAAAAGGCAAGTTGAAATTAATATCCAAGCGAATAAAATCCATGCTGCATCTACCGGATCCAAAGTAGGTGGAACGAATATAGCTGCAAGGAATAAAATTGAAGGGATCCCTCCAATTATAAACCATGGATACCTTTTTCCATATCTACTCCAAAATTTTTTCGGGCGATCTGCAAGATATCCAAATAAGGGGTCATTAACTATATTCCAGACCGCGTAAAGTGTATATGCGAGAGTTATTATCCATATATCTAAACCAATAACCACTTCCCAAAATAAATAGAAAAATCCTCCGAAAATCCCGTTAAATATTTGCCATAAAAGATCTGACATTCCATAGGAAATCATTATACCATTAGATTGCTTTAGGAATTTTAATTCAGTTTCCTCGTTATCAATTATAGAGTTGTCCATAGAAGTTAATTTGTTCTAAATCTTTAAAAAAGTTATTATATTCAACTTTTGTTCCATCGATATAAAAGGAATTAAAAGTTAGTTTAGAAATTGAAATGTATGAACATTAAAATGATTGTTTTTTAATTTTATATTTTCTTAATTTAAACAGAATTGTATACACTTTAATTTAATTCCAGTAATGCTTTTTAGTACTTTCTTATTCTACTTAACATAATAATATAAAAATTTTTTTTATGACTTTATCAAAGCGAGAGCGCGTTTTTAAAACTTTAGAGCTTGATGGAGAACCGGATAAAGTTCCTATACATTGTTTCGGCTTCGAGCAAACAGGTTTATCTTTCCAAGCTTTTAAAAACTCTGAAGAATGGGATAAACATGAAAGTTGTGTGAAAAATGAATTTTCAAATGTGAAATATTATATCACAGAACAGCGATTTTGGAATGTAGATTTATGGGGCATGGATCCCTTCAGTGAAACTAAAATAAAAATTAGGAATAGAAAAGCTCCCCCTGAATATCCGGATTGTCGCATAAATTTAATGGATGGTAGGATTTATAAAAATGTCAAACAAGTAAATACTGGTTTAGAATATTCTTGGTATGTTGATGGGTATTTTAAAAATCCAGAAATCTTAAAATCTTACTGGGATCGATATGGTAAACCAACAGAATTGATTAATGATAGAATTAATTATTCTCCTCGAATTTGGGAAGGTTTTGTTGATGCGCTTTCCCCATTTTTTTATCCAATGGCAAATTTGCCAATTAATCCTTCTGAAGCTTTAGTAGGTGGTATTACATTTCTTCGATTTGCTTATTACATGAGAAAAGATCCTAATTTTATACATATGATTATGGACGAGTATACAAAGGTTAATATAGAGATTATCAAACGATTAGGTGAAGCTGGAGTCGATATAATTACTTTTGGTGATGATTTGGGTTATAAAGAGAATCAATTTTTATCTTTGAAGAATTTTCGAGAATTTATTCTTCCTTATCATAAAAAAATATACCACGCTTGTAAAAAGAAAAGTATGCTAGTTGTTCTTCACTCTTGTGGGAAAATCGACCCTTTTTTACCAGATTTAGCTGATGCGGGGCTCAATTGCATTCAATCTCTAGAAGCAACAGCTGGTGTTGACTTAAAGGGATTAAAAGAATCACTAGGGGATCGTCTATGCTTTATGGGGGGATTAGATTCATCGGGTGTTTTAACATATGGGACTCCTAAAGATGTAGAAGAAAATGTTAAAAATTCTATCAAGAATGCAGGCAAAGGTGGAGGATATTTTGTAGGACCTAGTCATGATATCTTAAATATACCATGGGAAAATATATTAGCAATGAGAGCTGCAATTGAAAAATATCGAAATTATCCTTTAAATCTTTAATTTAAGTATTTATAGCTGAAAATTGGACAGAATTTTCATTCAAAACATAAAACTATATAAAAGAAACAAATGAAATATATAGTATTTAAATTGTTTAGCAAAAAAAGTTGTTTATTAGATGAGTGAAACTGAATTAAATGTTGAATCGAGACATCGATGGTGGCGTTACGCTTCAAATGGTACATATCAAGTAACAGCAACAGTTATTGGTGCCACACA
Organism: Candidatus Hodarchaeota archaeon; assembly: GCA_048887165.1. Lineage (GTDB taxonomy): Archaea > Asgardarchaeota > Lokiarchaeia > Sigyniarchaeales > SOKP01 > SOKP01. The sequence continues at coordinate 7,110 of JBHLJZ010000094.1, forward strand.
AGCTCTTTATTTATACTTCTATTATAGACAAGTTATAGGTTTAAGTACAGGATTGATAATTCTCGCTTTAGCAATTTTTACTGTTTATGATGCAATTAATGACCCTTTAATAGGATTTTTAGTAGATCGGAATACTAGGTTAACGAAACGATGGGGTAGGCGCTTCCCATGGATAGTAATCGGAATTCTTCCATGGTCCTTAGCACTTTATCTCATCTTTACGGCTCCCGCCTTGGATCCCTCAAACCAATGGCCTGTATTTTTCTGGTTACTAGGTTCATTGTTTATCTTTGATACCTTTGGATCATTAGTAGGGATAAATGTAAGTGCTCTTCGACCTGATCTATTTAGAACTGAAGATGAACGTCGAAAATTAACTTGGTGGTGGACTCCTTTAGACATGGTTGCCCAAGCATTGGGATTTTTAATTCCACCTCTATTTCTAGTAGCAGGAAACACTAGACCTAGTTTTGCGATAATGGGAGCTATGATGGCAGTGATATGTTTAATAAGCGCTATTTTATTCTTGCCTGGAACAACTGAAGATAAAGTTGTAAAAGACAGATATTTTACAGGTCAGTATGAATCTTTTAAATTTTTAAGTGGATTTTGGGAAGTACTGAAATCGAAAAGTTTCATGATATTTTTCATAGCACTCACTTGTTTCAATATAACTATAAATTTATTGATGGGTAATGCTGCGTTTGTGAATAACTTTCTACTGCAGTATGCTCCAGGTGATGAATTCATAATATTTGTAATCTTCATGCTAGGTGCTTTTGTCTCATTTCCTTTTTGGATAATATACCTTAAACGAATAAAAAACAATAAAAGAGTACTCGTAATAGGAGGTTTAGTATTGTCTATTGCTCTTTTTCCATTGACCTTTTTCCAAACTGAGATCGACTTATTTATAATGTTGTTCATTCTCGGAGTAGCAATGGGGAGTATGTGGGCATTCTTCTATACTATAATCCAAGCAAGCGTAGTAGATGATTTTGTCGCCAAAACCAAAAAAAATCAAAAAGGTATTCTCCTTGGAATGTCAACACTGTTAGGTCGCCTTGTTGCTACAGTTGATGAAGGTATTTTGGCTCTTGTAAATAGCGCCACAGGTTTTCCAGAAGGAGTGACCACTTATTCCGAATTAGTAACTGCAATTAACCTTGCAGGTGGTGATCTCGGTTTAGCATTATTAGGTTTGAGGATTCTTTTTGGTATTATTCCAAGTTTGATACTATTAGCTGGTACATTGGTCTTTTGGAAATATTTCCCCCTAACTCAAGATAAAGTCTTAGAAAACAAAAAGATTTTAGAAGAACTTGGGTTTTAAATATTTTATACTTTTTTTTTTTAAAATGGATAATTAATCCTGGATGGGATCAATTTTTTAATGTAAGTATTTTTCTTTAATATCTGGTGTTTTTATATGAGGAGTATTTATTCTAATATATTCAAGGGATGATATTATATCTCGTTTTGGTAATTCAAAGACAATAGGCCCTTCAAAATTGTTGGAATGAATTAACTCTAAAAATTCCAAAGGGAAATTTTCACCTGTACCTAAGGCGCTATGGTCAGAAATTTTATTGTTTTTATCATAATCTTGAAGGTGGATTTCGCTGGTGATATCCAAGTAATTTCGTGTAATTTCCATTAAATCGCAGTCTCCTGAAAATCCTGCTAAAATATGAGCAGTATCAAGGCATAGTTTAGTCTTTAGTTCCTTAACTATTTTAATAGTCGCTTCAAGTGGAAACTCTAAATTCTCGATAGCTATTTTATTTCGATCGATTCCAGTTTTCTTAATAATTTCTTTAATGCTCTGGATTGAAAAATTTATAAATAGACTTGTTGCCACAGGATATATCTCTGGATCCATGATAAAAACCATCGCATCTGCTATAAATTCACCGGTTGGATGTAAAACAAATACGTCAATATCATCTTCTAATTCTATAAAAGAATTATATGCATCAACTATAGATTTTACACTTCCCTCGCGAATAAATTTATTTGGACTTGCAAGCTCAATAGTTAAGAAAGGAAAATGTGCTGAATAAGTAATTTCGTATTTTTCTTTAATTTTCATTAATTTTTTGATTTCAGCGTTAATATTATGAATCGGAAAGGTTTGAAAAACATCTAGTGAAATCTCACAATGATTAAAACCGGCTTTAGCAACACCCTCAATAATATCTGAAAAGCGAAATTCTGACAATCCTTCTAGACCTTTTTTTTTAAGAACGTCATTAATCATTAGTTCTAATGTCAAGGGGGAAATTCCAAATCTCATACAAAAAAGTTAACTTATTCTCCTATTCTTATATAATTTCTTAAAAGGAACTTAATTTTTAAACTTTAATTACTTTCTCTATTTAATATTTCTATGGAAAAAATATATTATGACTTTATCAAAAAGAGAACGAGTTATTAGAACATTGGAGCTTGATGAAAACATTGATATGCTTCCAATTCATTATTTAGGGTTTGAAAAAACCAGTATATCATACCAGAATTTCCTAAACACAGAAGAATATAGTAAATTTTATACATTTATCGAAAATGATTATTCAAGGGTAAAATATTGTTGGGCTGGAGATATTACTGATTTACGATTCTTTAATGTTGATTGCTACGCAATGGATCCTTGGGGTCCTAAAATGTTTAAAGAAAAAGTAAAAAAGGCTCCACCTGAGTATCCTGATTGTTCAATTAGTACAGTTGATGGGAGAATATGGAAACTTGTCAAACAAGTTGAAACTGGTCTAGCTTATTTATGGTATGTAGATGGTTATTTTCGAACTCCTGAGATAGTCCATTTTTACTGGAATAAATATGGTAAACCTTCAGAATTGATTAATGATAAACTCAATTTCACCCCCCAAATCTGGGATGGTTATGTAAAAAGTCTCGAAAACTATTTATATCCATTGGTTTCATTACCTATTGCTATGCATGAATCATTATTTGAAGGAATGACAATGAGTCGCGTAGCTTATAATATACGTAAGAATCCCCAGTTCATTCATGAACTAATGAAAGAGTATACTCAAACAAATTTAGAAATAATAAAACGAGTCGCTGAAGCTGGAGTTGATGTAGTCTTTTTCTCAGACGATTTAGGGTTTAAAGGACACTCAATTTTGTCTATTGAACATTTTAAAGAGTTTATCCTTCCCTATTATAAGAGATTATATCAAGCTTGCAAAAAAAAGGGAATGTTTATCATACAACATTCTTGTGGATATATTGATAAAAACCTTCCCTATATGGCAGACGCAGGATTGGATTGTATTCAAGCACTAGAACCTGTAGCTGGTGTCGATTTAGCTTATCTAAAACAGACTCTAGGTGATCATTTATGCTTTATGGGAGGTATAGATTCAAGTCGAATTCTAAACTTTGGAACCCCTGCAGATATTCAAAAAGAAGTAAAAAGATGTGTAGACGCTGCCGGTGATGGTGGAGGATATTTTGTAGGGCCTAGTCATAATATTTTAAATGCTCCTTGGGAGAATCTTATAGCACTTAAAGCCGCTATTGATAAATATCGAAGATATCCTTTAAAACATGCTTAAGGATATATTAAAAGCCTTAGAGGAGACACCCTACTGAATGACTTATTGCTCAATTCTGATTAATTCTTAAGAATCACGATTATTGGTGATAATGATGGTATATCTATTTCAAATTCCATCACTGATTCAGATTCTTTAAACGGTGAAGTGGATAACTTTTCATTTATACCATTATAAATCTCAATTTTGTTAACTTGAAGACCGTATTTTTTCATGTCTAATTTGATATTTACACTTTTTTTTCGGCTTGTTAAATTGTATGCATTTATTACTCCAGATGATTCATCTTCAGCAATATGAAGATGTATAACACTATTAATACCATAAAAGGTACCTCGAGTCAATATTGGTTTTATTTTTTTATAGAGGATCATCGCCTTTTTTAAAGCAATGTATTTTGGGGAATTCCTGTCATTCAATCCACCAATACCTAAATGTCTAGCAAGTGATGCGTACCACCAAAATTGGAGCATATTTAGATTATCACTATTCTCATTAATATGCAAATAAAGCGGAATTGAGTATGCTAGGTTATATTCAAATAATTGAGTTGATCTACCAGACAATAAATCCTGCATTGGATTCCACATACATTCAAATCCCCAATTTTCATCAAAACTGTGAGGTAGATTATGCTGAAAATATAAAGGGTGTCTTGGCTTTACACCTCTATCATGAGCTTCTATAAGAATCTGAGGATATTCTTTCTTGACATTTTGGATTACTTTTAAAATGTTCTCAGCATGAGTTTGTCTCCGCATTGGAATTTCATGTCCATGTTCATTGCTAAAGCAACCGAGATCATCAGCCATGAACATTGAAAGGTCAGTAAAATCAAACATGAAAAAATCAATCCCTTCTTTAGCTAATTCTAAAATTCTCCGCGTTTTTTCTTTAACCCAATGTTTGTTAGCACATACACAATAGAGATTTATATAAGGATCTGCAACTAGTTTAACTCCTTTTTTAGATCTTAAATAGAATTCATCAGGTTCATTTTCGCCTTCAAAATTCATCATGAGATGCAAAGCAAGCTTTAAACCATATTCTCTATGGATAATATTTGAAAAATCCTTTAGAGATCCAAATCGTTTTTCATTCCATATTTCAGAACCAAGTGAAATATTCCAACCAGGATCTAAATACAAAGATTCGGCGCCAATGTCTCGAGCAATAGCAGCCTCATTATATAACTGTTCTAAGGTATATACTTCAAAATCGGTACTATCTACAAAAAACCCTGTCTTTTCAGCTACCCAACCTAAATTATATAACTCATTCCAATGAACAGGGGGATTATAATCTTCCTTAAACTTATGACCATAGTTTTCAAGATGAGTTCTATAAAGATAATACCCTTCCTTATAATCTCCCTCATAAAAAGTATACCTTGAAACGCCAAATGAATAGCTCTTATGAGGTTCCAGCAATGTAGCTAACTCTGGATTGCCTTCATAAAGAGATACGCCTCCAAATATTATAAACACATCTTCAGCACCCCTTCCTGGTAACGTGGTTGATATCCGCTGAAATCGAGAATATTCCATTTGAGATTGATTATATTTGCATATAAGCAAACCTCCTTGTGAGTTTCCCCATAACCAGCCTTCAGCGCAAAACCCTGGCATTTCTGCTTCTTTAGCGACCCAAGCCCCGAATAATATATCATTAGCACTAAAGTTCTCTTTTCTTCGATCATCTCCATATCTAAAATATCTTCTAGTAGGAATAGATGTCAATTTAAATTCGTCTAAATTTTTATTCCAACCAGAATATTGTTTAAATAATGCCATTTTGAAACCGAAATTAATTAATCCAAATCTAACTTTTTTTCCTCCCAGATTAGTTAATGTAATGTATTCATCTAACCATTTATCTTCTTTTTTTAGTTTAAATACATGCTTAATTGCGATCTCCGTACCATTGAACTTTCCTTCAATAACAAGAGTGTGATCATCTTTCAATTGAATAGTTCTAGATGCCAGAGTTTTAGCTTTATTATCTAAGTCTAAATGAAGTAAGTATTTGTATCTTGATCCTCTTTTTCCCGAAGTTAAAATGCTGTAATGATAATCCTGATCTGCAAAAAGAGTATTAGTAACTTTACTTTTTAGTTTGTATAAAAAATCTTTACCATCTTCGGTCTGAATTTCCAATTCCCAATATCGATTTCTTATTGAATATTGTTTTTTACTCATCTGTAAATTACTTTATTTTTTTTATAAGTTTATAAATTCTAAGGAAGTTATTATTAATTACTTATAAAATTTAATATAATTTATTTGAGATGAATTTAGTTGAATGAAGAATTGGAATTAGGAGTAGAAACTGAAGTTCAATCAAACAGGCACTCAAAAAAGACCTATCTATCTTTTGGTATGTACCAAATCTCATGGACAATCATAATTTCAACTTACAACGTATTCTTGTTTTATTATTATCATACCGTAATAGGTCTTGAGGCATGGGTAATCTTTCTTGCTACGGCATTTACAACAGTATGGGCTTCTCTAAATGATCCCCTAATCGGATATATAACAGATAGGAATTTTAAGTGGACAAAAAGGTGGGGGAGGCGTTTTCCATGGATTGTTCTGGGGGCGCTCCCATGGTGTTTTTCATTAATTCTAATTTTTTCAGCTCCCGATGCTAGTATAAATCCATGGCCCGCTTTCTTTTGGTTTATATTTTCCCAATTTATCTTCGAACTCTTTATAACCCTTTCTGATGTGAATGTAGGCATTCTTCGAGTTGATAAATTTCGTACTGAGACAGAGCGTAGAATTTACTCGGGGTATTTCGGACCATTGGATATGATTGCACAAGTATTTGGAATGACTATTCCTCCTTTACTAATCTTTACTGCACTAGGATCAGCTTCATATACAGTGATGGCAATATTAGTAGCAGTGATTGCTTTTATTTTCATGCTCCTATTTCTACCAAGCGCTCGAGAAGATAAAATCATTATTGATAGGTATTTCTTTAGAGATTATGAAAGAATATCCTTTTTTAAAGGTTTAGGGAGTGTATTGAAACAAAAAAGCTTCTTAGGATTTTGGATTATATATGCTACTTTTCTAATAGCAACAACTATAATGACAGCTATGATTCCTTATCTAGCTACTTTCCTATTGCAGGTAGGACCTGATATGATTACTGTACTGTTTGCTATCTTCCTTACAGGTGCTTTGATTTCAGTTCCTGTTTGGCTAAAAATGCTTAAGAAATTCAATAATAATAAAAAGGTTTACACAATAGGAGGTTTTATTTTATCGGGCACTCTTGTACCAATAAGTTTATTTACAGGCATTATCGATGTAGCTATTTATATGTTTATTGTTGGTTTCGCTATGGGCAGTATATGGGCTATAGGAATACCTGTTATACAAGCTAATGTGCAAGATGATTTTGTTGTACGTACTGGAAAAAATCAAAAAGGAGTGTTAGTCGGTGTAGGTGCGTTGTTAGGAATTTTTACTGCTTTCATTGATGAACTAATAATAGCAATTGTATACGGTATTACTGGGTTTTCAGGAGGGATAGAAGATTACGCAGAATTAGTAGCAACTGTAGCGAACGTGGATTTAGTTCTCTGGGGTATTCGATTCCTTTTAGGAATCATCCCTATGGTGATTATGTTAACAGGAACCATCATCTTTTGGAAAATTTATCCACTCACACAAGATAAAGTTATGGAAAATAAAGCTAAGCTACAAGAACTAGGATTTTAAATTCTTTTTTTTATTTTATTTTAAGAAAGTTTCGTGTAAAAATTTCATAATTTTAAAGGGTATTTTCCAAATTTTTTAGTAGCCGCAATCATCGCAAAAATATTTTCTAATTTACATGAGTTCGTAATATCTGTACATGGACCTAAAATATATCCTCCACCTTCACCAGCATCCTTAATACACATTTTTACAGCTTCAACAACTTCATCAGGTGTTCCATAAGGAAGTAATTGGGAAACATCGATATTACCTATTAAACAAACTTTATCTCCATATTTTTCTTTTAAATATTTTAAATTCATGCCTGCCATTGGTTCTAATGCCTCAATTCCATGAAACCCTGCTTCGATCAATCCATCAAAATATGGTTCAGTAAAACCATCTGAATGGAATATAACATATTTGCCCGCTTTTATAATTGGCTTGAGAATTTGCTTATAAGTCGGTATAATTAATTCTTTATGATATTTTGGGTTAATCATTGTTGTATTTTTTAATGCTGTATCATCACATAAAAAGAAAACTTCAAAATCAGTTTCTGCCCACATTTCTGATGCCTTAACCGCTTTTTTTGTTCTAAGCTCAATATACCTTTTAATTTTGCTTCTATTCTTTCTTATTAATTTGATTAACAAACCTAATCCAAGACCTTGCCAGATAGGTTGTAAAATTGGAT
>JBHLJZ010000095.1:0-14996 GCA_048887165.1 Candidatus Hodarchaeota archaeon
TGAAATTATCTCAAATCTTACGTTTATAGATTATTTAGTTTTATATTTAAATGAGAAAATTATCAAGATGTGCTTTTTTCAAGTATAGGTATATGACATATAAAATATGAGAACGTATATCTCCAGAATATCATATAGATTTTTTTATTTTTCTTTTTTTAATTTGATTTTTTTGGAAGTATAATATCAATCCATCCACTTTAAACGTTATAATATGCACATATCATAATTTACAAGAATTTTTTTTTAACTCAAAATCTTGTACATTCTTGACTTTAAAAATTATTAATATAGATAAATCATATTAATAACCATCTGAAAATTAATACAAAAATCGAATTAAAATGAGCGAAGATAAAGTTATTGTTGCGAATAAAGGTTTAGTTAGGGCAGAATTTAACTTTTGGGTTGGTCAATACATGGATAAGTTTTATGATGGACTTGAAAGTAAAAAAGTTGTTGGAAATAAATGCCCCAAATGTGGTGACGTATTTCTTCCACCAAGAAAAATTTGCGGAAAGTGCAATGTTGTCATACAACTTGATGGAAATTGGGTTAATTTACCAGATACTGGTACGCTTGTAAATTATACGATAACATCTTATAGAGTTAACGATAGGAGCCATAGAAAGGCAAAACCTCAGATAATTGGCATGGTTAATATCGATGGAACCAATACATCTATAATTTATAGACTTTTAGATATAGAACCTAGCGAAATAAGAACTGGAATGAAAGTAAAAATTGAATGGAATGATAAAACAAAGGGAGACCCTTCGGATATAAAGGGTTTTATTAAGGGGTAAAGGGTGATCAACTAAATGGAAAAAGTAGGAATAGTTGGATATAATCAAGTTAAATTAAATTCAGATGCGAATTATGGACGATATGAAATGATTTTTGAGGCAGTGAGAGGAGCTATTGACTATGCAGGGTTGAAAAAGAAAGATATCACAACAGTTGTTTCTTGCACTAACGATTATTATGATGGTCGAACAATTTCTAATTGTTTTACTGTTGAGGTTGGAGGAGGATATTTAGCGGATGAAACTAAAGTTGAAATGGATGGCGCTCATGCTGTCCTTTATGGTTTGATGAGAATATTATCTGGGAATCATAAGCTTGCTGTAGTGTGGGGTGGAAGTATGGCATCATGTTTTCCATACCACACAACAAGACTATATGAAACAGATCCTACGTGGGAAAGGCAAAATGCCTACGTTAATGATATCACATCAGCTGGCTTTCAAATGAGAGCATATATGGAAAAGTATGGAGTTTCAGTCGAAGATATTGCAAAGGTGGCAGTTAAGAATAGAAAAAATTCTGCAAAAAATCCCCTTGCTTTGGAAGAAGCACAGAATCCAAATATCACAGTTAAGGATGTATTAGAATCAGAAGTATATTCTGATCCAGTAACAGAATTAATGGTTGCTCAACCTTGTGATGGCGTTGCGGCATTATTATTAGCTCCTGAGAAACAGGCTTTAAAAATAACTGATAATCCTGTTTGGATAACTGGGGTAGGATGGAATCAGGATACATATTATATCGGAGATCGAGACCTCTCTGGATGTAAATCAATGGAATTTGCCGCTAAAATGGCTTTCGATACTGCAGGTATTAAAAATCCTAAAAATGAAATTCATGTAGCAGAGTTGTTTGAAGCATACGCTCATGAAGAACTAATACTGGCAGAAGCATTAGGTTTCGCAGAGAAGGGAAAAGCAGCAGATCTTAAATCCGAAATCGGAGATGAACTCCCAATAAATCCTTCAGGAGGCGCGATTGGAGGGAATCCTCCCTGCGGTACAGGTTTAATCAGAGTAATTGAAGCCGCTAAACAACTTAGGGGAGAAGCGGGTAATTATCAAGTTAAAGGTGCTAAAAAAGCCATAGCCTCAGGACAAATTGGAATGTGTGCTCAGAATAGTATTTTGTATGTATTAGAAGGAGGTGCATAAAAATGGGAAGACAAGTTGCGATTGCATCAGCAGGATTTAGTGAACATGCTTCAAAACGTTCTGACGTGAATATGGCAGAGCTTGTTAGTGAAGCAATAGAAGATTGTTTGAAGAAGGTCCCAAGCTTTGATATTAATGATATTGATGCCTATGTAAATGGGAATATGCCTGCTTTTGAAGGGGCTAATATTCCTGAATTGTGGATGACCGATTGGATGGGTGCTAGAAATAAGCCTCTTATGAGAGTGACAACTGGAGGAACAACAGGAGGAACAGTAGCTATTGCAGGATATTATACTGTTACTGCAGGTATACCAGAAATAGATACTGTATTAGCAATTGCTTTTGAACAACAGTCTCAAGGCGATACTAGTGTTGGACTTGCTAGTGTAGCATATGGAGAAATCTCGATTCTGAACTCTATGGGAACAACTTACGACCATTTAACTCGTCTTTTATCTGGTGGTGCTGCTATTGGAGCAGCTGCTTATCAAGCAACTACGTATATGAATAAAACAAATATAACCGAGGAGGATTTAGCAAGAGTTGTGGTTCAAAACAGACATAATGCCGCTAAAACATGGTGGGCACATTTAAAAATGCCGGATCTTACTATTGAACAAGTACTTGATACTCCCTATATTCAATACCCTCTTAGATATGGGATGGTCTGTCCAGCATCAGATGGTGCCTGTGTGATGTTATTTACTACAGAAGAAAAAGCTAAAGAATTGTGCGATATTCCTGTATATGTTAATGGAGTAGCGAGTGTTTCTAATGAAACCGCAATTCTTGGATATGATGGAAGTGGATCTGCCCAAATTGACCCATCAATGCAGTTAGGGGCAATGCGAACTTCTGAATTAGCATACAGTCAAGCAGGAATATCGTTTCCAAGAAAGGAAGTTGATTATGCGGAAGTATATTCTCCTTTTCCAAATCAAGAGTTAATGTGGGTAGAAAAGTTAGGCTTATTTGAAGAAGCTACTGCACCTGAAATGTATAAAACAGGTGTAACGGCAGTAAATGGAGAGTTACCTGTAAATTGTTCGGGGGGAGTAAATGCTACAAACGCGATAGGAGCTTCTGCTATGGAAAGGCCAGCCGATGCAGCATTACAGATAATGGGAAAGGCTAGTAACCAAGTTCCGAAGACTGTACACACATCAATTGGCTCAGGTTGGGGTGGAAGTTTGAATTTTTGTACTTTAATGGTGATGTCTGATGAACCGCAACGAAAATGGAGGTGAGATTAAGTGTCAAAAATAACTCAAAGAAAATCATTAGGTTATGTTAAAAAAGAATATGTTAAGACACGTACTATGCCAGGAAACTGGTATTTATCTAGTTATAAATATAAATTCAATATCACTCATTTGAAGCCTTTTATGGAAAAATTAAAAGAGAAAAAACTTGTGGCAAATCAATGTTCAGGATGCAATAGAGTGTTTTATCCACCTAGATTAGTATGTGGAAAATGTTTCCTTATACCAGATAAATGGGTTGATATAAGGGATACTGCGACTGTAACGACTTATGCAATTGCCTTTTTGAAAGACCCAGAAACCGGACAAGTTCAAGAAAGACCAATGGTTCTTGTTCATCATGATGGAGCCGATACATGTAGCTTAGCTGAATTACATGAGGACATAGAAGTGAAAGACACTTATGTTGGAATGCCCATTAAGGCTCATTGGAGAGAAGAAACTGCTGGTGGATTAATGGATATAGAATACTATGAACTTTTAGAAGATAAAGCTAAAGATATGAAAGCTAAGAAAAAATAGAATTAATTTTTTAAATTTTTTTTATAAAAATATTATTCCTTCAAAAGGAGTAAGTTTAATTTTTCTTCCATATGTATTTGGCTCTAAAGCTTTTCTATTTGATAAGGTAGAAAAGATTAATTCAGGTTTTTCTTTAGTTATATCAACTAATACTTCTTTTTTTTCAAAATTTAAGTAAATAGTTGATTCCTGATCTTTATGTTTTCTTTGATAAGTTAGACAATGATTATTGTTTTCTTTAAGCTCTAGAAATTCAAAATCTCCTTCTTGCAGAGAAATATTATCTTTTCGTACTTTTAATAATCTTTTATAACAATTAAGAAGAGATCCAGGATTTTTTTGTTCTTTCATTACATTAATTTTTTCATAAGATTTCGATACTTTTAACCACGTCTTAACTTCATAGTCAGGGGAAAAACCCGCATTTGGTTCACTATTCCATTGCATTGGTGTTCTGCATCTGTCTCGAGACAATGAAATACCAAAGATTTTAGCTATAAATGGTATTGGAAATTTAGAATATTTTTGAACTATAGGATCTTGACTCTCTTTTAAGTTAAAATTGACATTAGGCATTCCAATCTCTTCTCCATAATAGATAAAAGGAACGCCTCTTAGGGTTAACTGTAAAGTAGCAAGAATTTTTGCCTTTCGAAAATCATTTTTAACTAACGAGATATATCTGTCGCGATCATGATTCCCATATACATATGTAGGAGTATATGGAAATGGTAATGTATTTTCTATTGTAGAAATTACTCTTTTATATTTTTTAAAATTAAAATGAGCAGAAGAAAATTCAAATAAAAAACACATATGCAGTCCATTGTTGTTGGGACCATAGTAACGCCGTAATTGTTCTATTGTTCCAAAAACTTCACCTACAAGAAATCTTTCTGGATCGTACTCATCCATTATTTTTCTCAATTCTAATGTAAAATCGAAGGTTTCTGGGAGATTTAAATTATATTTATGTTTCTGAAATAGGGAAGCATTTTTTTTTTCAGAATATAATGCCCAACTAAAAGGATTATTTCTTAAATCCTTATCTTCATAAATAGCGTGTAAAATATCCAATCGAAATCCATCTACTCCTTTATCTAACCAAAATCGTATAGTATTAAACATTTCTTCTTTAACTTCAGGATTTCTATAATTTAAATCAGGTTGGAAGGGTAAAAATCCAAAGTAGACCCATTGATTAGTATTTTCGTAATACTTCCAAGCTTTCCCCCCAATAATTGCGTTCCAATTGTTTGGAGGTTTTTTTCCATCAAGATTCTTACCATCTCTCCATATATACCAATCTCGTTTAGGATTACTTTTACTTGATGCCGATTCAATAAACCAAGGATGTTCATCAGAAGTATGATTAAGGACTAAATCCAAGATAATCTTCATATCCCTATTATGAATTTCTTCAAGCAAATTATCAAAATCTTGCATTGTTCCATATTCTGGTGAAATGTCTCGAAAATCTTTAACATCGTATCCATGATCTTGCTGCGGAGATTTGAAGAAGGGACTAAACCATATAGTTTCAACTCCAAGATCTTCTAAATAATCCAACTTCTGGATAATTCCTTGAAGATCTCCGATACCATTTCCAGTACTATCCTTAAACGAGCGAGGATAAATTTGATAAACTACTGTATTTTGCCACCATTTATTCATAATTAGAACAATTTGAAAGTATTATATTCTATAATTATAATTGATCATTTTTAGGAATTTTTAGAAAACTATAAATTTCTATACAAACCTATTTTTAAAATATGGAATCAAAAGGTTCAGATTTGATAGAGCTCATCAAATCACGTAAAAGTATTAGAAACTTCGTATATAAAAAGATTGATAATGAAACTATTAAAGAAATAATAGAATGTGCTCGTTGGGCTCCTTCAGGTCAAAATAATCAACCTTGGAAGGTTTGTATTGTAACTCATCCTACAGTTAAGCGAATGATTGCTGAGCAAACTAAAGATGGAGGTATTATTGAAAGCGCTTATGTTAATTTCGTTATCTTCTTAGATCTTGAAAGAAGTTATGACCGTGTAAAAGATATCTCTGCGATGGGCGCGTTTATTCAAAATATCCTTTTAGCTGTGCATGCTAAAGGCTTGGGTGCAGTTTGGATCGGTGAAATCTTAAAAAATAAAGATCATGTTAATGAAATCTTTAAATATCCTACTGATAAGTATGAACTAATTTGTGTTATAGCTGCAGGCATAATTGATGAACCTTTAGAAGAAAAGAGGGAAAAAGAGCGCCAAAGAAGACCAATTGATGATTTTATTGATTGGTTTTAACTAATTAAGATTGAATAAAACTTTTAATTCTTTTTACAATTTTACTTCAAGGTTTTTTTTCTAATTGTAAGCAATAAATAAATTAGAGTTTTAATTTAACTATTTAATATTTAGCTAGACTTCATGGAAATATTATGAAACAAGATGAGCGTTTCACACCTGATTTCCGTTCCATGATTAATATTTTAATTTTCAACAGTTTAGGTTTCTTCTTTTTAGATTTTCTGATATACTTCTTCACAAGTCAAGTTTTAAATGCCACTGGTTTACAAGTTGGTTTAATTTTTACCCTTAATGTATTTGGAAATATATTTAGTTCTACTTTCACTGGGTTTATAACGGATAAAATTAAATCAAAAACAAAATTGATCTTAATTGGGTCATTTGGAAGAGGAATTGCATATTTTATACTATATGTTGCACTTATTTATTCTTCATTAATTGGGATATATATAGGGCATTTTTCTTTAGGATTTTTCGTTGGATTTTTTTGGATTCCTTTTAATACTTTAATTGCTCAAAAATCATATAAAGATAATAGGAGTCAAGCGTATGGTAAAAGAGAGGCGGCAGTAGGTAGAGGTTTAATAGTGGGATCTATTATAGGGTTCACTATTTTCAATTTTACAGTAAATTACACCGATAATCCATTAATCATTTATCTTGCTATTCCAATTTTCGGTATTTCGAATTTCTATGCCGGAATAAGATTTTTTCGAACTGTAGATGAGTCTATAATAATTTCAACTGGCAATAATGATATAACTAAAAACGATAATTCTATTGAAAAACTAAAAACTACAATGATTATAGGATTAGTTTTTATTTCTTTTGTTTTACTTTTAGCAAATACTAATGGCTCTCTTGCAAGACCTTTTTTAAATTTTTATCTTTTAGAAGTTATTACTAATAATCCATGGCTCGCATCAATGGTATATCTTCCAGCTGGCATAATTTCAATGTTTTTAGCACCAAAGCTGGGAAAATTAGTTGATCGTATCAAACCCGAACTTGGTATTTCAATTACAAGTATTATTGGTGCTATTACTACTTGGTTTTTAATTAATACAGATAATTATCTTATTTTCTCCATACTATTGACTATTGATATAACTGTCGTCCAAACCGCTAATTTAGTTGTTCAAAATTTAATTAGCAGGATTACATTAAAACACCGAGGTAAGATTTTTAGTGGATTCCAGATTTTCATGGGTTTTGGGAATATTGTAGGCCCTATTCTGGGAGGCTTAGCCTGGGATTATATTTCAATTACGGCCCCTTTTGTAATATCAATTATAGTCGAATTGTGCTTGATACCCTTCTATATTATAGCAGTTTTACTTATTAAACCCCTATTAGAAGAAATTTATGATAATAAAGAGAATAAATAAAAAGAAATTTTTTAATCCTTAGTTTATACTTTCCTTATTATTATTAGATGTTAATTCTATTCCTCTTTGCTTCAAGATTTCTGAGATCCTCTCAACATCTTTGTTAATCCAAATAGCTGCAAATAGCCATAAGAAACCGCCTATAATTCCTATGCTCATTGTTAATAATACAGTAACCTGATAATTTCCACCAAAAAATGCTAATAAAAATCCTGCTAAAATATTACCAGATCCACTTCCAATTAATTCTAAAAATTGATTTGTGGAACTTATAAATCCTTGTGTCTCAGGTAAGTTGATTGCTTGCAGAATGGGAGGTTGATTAATATTCCATAATCCCATAACACCACGACCAATAAAAATAAAAAAGCCCGCAATCCAAACTATTGGCATCGAAAATACAACAAGTAAATTTAAACCTTGTTCATTTGTGATATAAGGAAATGGCAAGAAGAAAATAACTATAAAGAAAATAAAAGTTGTAATAGCAGAAAAGAAAATCATATAAATTCGATTTCTCAGATTTCTCTTTCCTAATTTATCGGAAATTTTAGCAAAGACTAATGAACCAAATAAGCCTCCTGGCAATCCAAATATAATCATCATAATGCTTACTGCGAAAGGTGAAAAATTCACCTCAGACTGAATATAGGCAATAACTAAAAAATCAGGTATGGATATCAATATTGTTGTAAATAGACCCTCAACAAAGGCAATAAAGTTAGTAGGTTTTAAAATAGTAGATTTGAATGATTTAAAATTTAGTTTATATTCATATTTTATATCAGCATTTACTAAAATACCTTTTAATTCTTCATGAGTAGCGGCTCTTTTTGGTTCTTTGCCTCTAATAAAGATCAATATTCCAAAAATTAAAGCAATTATTCCTATAAACCAAAAATATTCTCTCCAAAAATAATTTTGAAATAAGAAAGCAGATATTACCATTCCCAGAATTTGAAACAGTTGAAAAAAAGCTTGTAAAAGTCCAAAAAATTGTGAACGGTCTTTTTCTTCAGTTCTATCATTTGCATAGGAATTTATTATAGGCCAATTGCCCCCAGAAGCAAAACTTCGGAGAGAAGTTAAAATTACAAACAATATCCAAGTTGTATTACCTAATCCTTCCGGTACAAAACCATTTAATAAAAGCCCAACACCAAAAATTGTTTGACTGAACGCCATTAGTTTAATACGCGAGAACCTATCTGCTAAAATGCCAAAAAGAATTCCAGAAAGAGCCATCGCATACATTGAAATTCCAGCTAAAAATCCAATCTCATAAGAATGAAATCCTTCTCCCGGCCACATGATATTTGATATTATTAAAACGTTTATGAAAATTGCACTAAGAGTAAATGCAAAAGTATTATAAACTAAGAAACTCGGCCATAGTTTCTTTAATAAGAGTTTAAAACCAACCTTCTCTTCCGTTGATTTTATTCCATTATCTAAACTCATTATAGTTTTTCTAAAAGTAGAATAATTTTAATACTTTAGGAGTCCGATAATTAAAATTCTTACTTATCGCCAAAAATGTATAAAATCAGAAAAAATAGGACCAATCCAATAATAAAAATCAATCCATAAAGTGTATGTGAGCCCAAGATATAATAATGCATATAAAAATCCAAATAAAAACCCAAATAAGACATCTGTTGGGAAATGAACGCCTAAGATCACTCTGGAAACCGCCATAATAATATCCAAGCCCACAAATATTAACAATATCGCCCAGCTGTTAAAAAAATAAGCAAAAATGAATCCAAAGAATAGCAGAAAGGTGACATGTCCCGAGGGAAAGGACTTTTGTTCTGAATCTGACATGATATATGGGATCCGAATATAATCATCATGCTTGGTAACTCCATACATTTGGAGAGTTATAAAAGGACGATTCCGTTTAACAATCTTATATCGAATTAGGAGGTGTATGATAATTGAATTATTGAATCCTCCCGTGAATAGCACAAGAAGGTAATAATCTTTTGTAATATAGCCGTAAATAAACCATACCAGCCAAACCAACCCCCAAAAATACAAACTACCGAAAAAGGAATAAATTTTCGCGAAAGTCTTAGTTTTCCTCGAAAAATCGCTTTTATATAAACTAAGGAATGTTTTATGATCCCATTTTTCAAGTTTATCAATATATTCCGATAATAACGACATAAATTAAAATCTTAGCTGGAATTTGAGTAGATTGTATATGTTTGCATTTATAAACGTTTTCACACTTTTAATAGTGGATAAATGCTAAATGATTAAGAATATAATCAGTATTATTTTAAAAATGAGACCATTTTCAACATTATCGTAGCTATTTTCAATTGAATTTAATAATAACTACGCAAATTTTTAGTATTGGCTTATTAGCAATTAAAGTAGGCAAAATAGAATTTATTTTCTTGTTTGATCTACTTATCAGTTGTTGTATCTACATAGATTTAAATATGATTCTAAATATAAAATTCACAAGTACAAATAATTTTTTTTTCAAAAAAAGGTGTAAAAAAGTGTATAATGGATTTTCAGAAGAAAGTTTGAAAAGGATTGCCAAACAAAAAGTTAACTTTAGACTCTCTGTGAAAATTCACTTAGGTGTTTATATAATAGTCTCATTATTACTTCTTACGATCAATTTACTTTTTACTCCAACAATCTTATGGATAATTTACCCTTTCTTCGCTTGGTTAATTGGTATAGCAATGCATTGCATCTCCTATATAGTTTATGCAAGAGGGGTCTTTCCTATTGCTAAAAGAGGCGTAATTTTTCACATAACTGCGTATTTATTTACGATGTTTTTCTTAATTATAATAAATTATTTTACTCTACCAAATTTCTATTGGGCACTATTTCCAGCTATTTTTTGGGGAACTGCATTAGTACTTCATATTATTGCCTATTTAG
This sequence comes from Candidatus Hodarchaeota archaeon, assembly GCA_048887165.1. Classification (GTDB taxonomy): domain Archaea; phylum Asgardarchaeota; class Lokiarchaeia; order Sigyniarchaeales; family SOKP01; genus SOKP01. The sequence goes on from JBHLJZ010000095.1 coordinate 10,365, forward strand.
TTTATTATAGGGGTAGAATCACTGAGAAAGGTGAAGGTAAATCGAGAAGAGAAAGAGCGATAGAAAAAGAATTGGAAAAAATGAAAAAAAAAATGGAAAAATAAGAACTTTTTCGGTGATCATCGTAGATGTGGTTAGGTAAATTTTTAGATTTGGAAGAAGATATGAAGGAAATAAGAAAAAAGATTGAAAAGGAGATCTTTAAAAATATTAAAAAAAGTAAGTTAACACCATTAGAGTTCACTATTATTGAAACAATTTTTAATTATCAACAAATTTCTGGATATGATTTAATTCGCGTTCTCAATGAACATTTTGCAGGAACATGGGAAGCGCAATCTGGAACTGTTTATCCCATTTTATCCAAATTAAAGCGAGATGGATTTTTAGCCATAAATCAAGTGAAAAGCCCCATTGGTCCGATAAAGAAAGTTTATTCCCTTACAGTAGCAGGAGAAGAGTTATTAAAAGTCAAGGTTAATAAGAATTTTCACGACCAACTAAAATTTGTTGAAAATTTTTTGACTGAATTATCCTCCGTCTACATTCATTCCCTTCCAGAAGAAGAAAAAGAAAATCATCTCAAAGCTGTTCAAGAATTATTAAAGCAAACTATGGATAATGTTATCGCAACTCTACCTTCGACTGTGGAATTTAAAAAAATTTGTCCTCAATGTGGTTCTGAACTTGAACGAAAAGAAGCTCAATATTGCCAAAACTGTGGAAATGCCTTGTATTCTTCTAATGAAACTTAGTTTTAATCTTGAAATATAAATTAAAAAAAAATAAGAAAAAATGTAATTAATAATCCTTATTCAATATCTATTCCATATTTTTTAAAAATCTTCGTTAATTCTTCGCCAGCTGAAAGTTTAGATTGTTAATTAATTAGATTGTTAATAAACTGTTTCCCATTATATGCCACTCTGACCGTACGTTATAACCGAATACCCAGCTAAGAAAAGCACAATAATCATCAAGAGCAGTTCCTAAATTTTCATTTTGTTGACATAAAGAATCCCAAAATTCTATTCTAGCAGGATCGGGGAGATCACCTTCACACCAAGCATAAGTAGGTTCATGTGATCCCACAAAAGCGGAAGCACCAAAATCATAAAAAGCATGGGCCATTTCAGGACCTCTATAATCACCAAGTCCCGCAGACCAACCATAACATGTATGAGCAAAAATCAAAGAGTTTTCTGGATAGACATCAATCTCTTCCCCTGTATAGGGATTATAAGAATGATACCATAAATCTTCAATTTCATATGGCCAAATAATTCCCACAATATTTTGGAACCACCACCACCAAAATTTTTGCCATTGATATACTTCCCATTCAGGACCTGAAGTTTTTCCTTGGTATATTTTGTCTTCTGTGAGAACATTGTAAGCTAAAATATCCTTAATTTCTCCAGACATTAATCCATCATAATAATCTTTATTATAATATTGAAGATCACTTTTAACTTGGGATTCACTCGGCATAAATCTCCAAATCCCTATATCAATGTCTGAATAAGCTTCCCAGTAATCATCAGGGAGTTGTCTAAGATAAGAAGGATTATCTATATCATGATGTTCATCTAAATCCCACAAATCATGGGCGATGCCATAAGCTGTATATGAAATTCCTGATATTTTAGGAGCCTCAGAATATTTTTGTAGGAAATTTTCACTTTTATAGATAAAAAGTTCCTTATCTTGTTTTTGTTTTATTTGCTGTATCATTGATTTTATAATGAATAATTCTCCTGAATCTTGAATTAAATAAATCTTGTTTTCATTAGACAATAATTCTATTAAATTAATAGATAAAAATCCATCATAACTCAATTGACATTCTTTTCCTTCAAAAGCAAGGTTTATATAAGTAAAATTATCTCCTATTAAAAGTTCCATAAAAAATCCTTTACAAGGTGATTCAATTTCAAAACGTCTTAAAGTTATTTCTTGAGAGGAGTCTAATATTTCCTCTTCAAACATTAACTTGTCATAATAAAAAATCCCAAACTTGGTCTGAATTTCAAGATCTAACGATACTTTATTATACTTTACAATTCTAAGTCTAGCATTATCATCTCGTTCAATAGGGTTCTCAAGTTCTACCGTGAATTTATAACCAAATATGGGGATCTCTATTTCTGAACTAAGGTTTACTGATAAATTATCAATTTGATTATAATTTTTGTCTTTAATATTAATTAATTTAATCGGTACCATCCAACTTATCGTTAATATTGATAAGATCATTAGAAAATTAATGATTTGTGTCTTATTCATAATATGATCTCAAATTTGTTTTTTTTATAGATTTCTATTTACTTAATCTGAAAAAACAGTATTTAAAATTTATTACTACAAACATAAACTTTGAATTATATTTTTGATCTGCAAAAAATATAAATTATAAATTGGTTTAAAATTAAATTATGGATACGGTAAGAAATTATATAAAAATAAATTATCCAATCCTTCTCATATTAGGTGCAATTCTTTCCGGTATAACTTTAATCATATTTAGTTCCCTCTCCTTAATTCTCATAATGGAATCAACGCCTCCCGATCGCCTACTTTATTTAATATCTGCTAAATTAAATGATCCCTTTGAATGGGTGTATAAATCAATTATATGGGGTAATATCCTTATTATATGTGGCCTAATCTTTTTTTTTTACATAGTTCTTCTCAAGAGAAGAAAAGAAATTAAATAAAGTATTATTTAATTTCAAGAATTATTGAATTTTATTCGAACTTTATTTGATATTAAGACTGTATTTTGGATGTTATGACAGGTTTCATAATTCTTTTTTTGATTATCTGGAAAGAATTTCTTGGTGATATCAACTGGGATTTTTATAAAACTTTTGAGTAAAAATATTAAATTTTTAATTAAAAAAAATTGATTAATTTTAATTTTATTCGATATCAATCCCGAATTTCCTAAAAACTTTTTCTAGCTGCTCCCCTGCTAGATGCTTTAGTACATCTTCTAAAGGCGCTATGACTTCATCTTTGGTTGCTTGACGATTCTTACTGATTCGACCGTCAATAATCGCAAGACTGTTTTGTGCCCAACTATTTTCGTCATTAAACGTAAATAAAATTTCCTTATATGCTCCCTGTTGACCTCCGTCTCGGGCTAGGGGCTTTTCCTCGATGGGAACATCACTATCTGGTAAATAGCACCAGTCTAGCACGATCCAAGCGAGTCCCCTTGGATCATCAGGTCTATCCGCAAGATAGATGCAATATGCATGACCTCCCAGCTCTGTATCAGAAGGCGCAAATACAGGGTCAGCCATAACTTGTGCTGCACATACTTTGACCCGCCATGAGGGAATTCCTGCATTTATAAGCAGACTTGCGATAAGAATAGCCCCATCTTCACAATCTCCAATTTCAGATTGAATTGCTTCAAACGGGAATTGCCAAAATTCAGGACAATCTTCTGTTTCCTCGTCATATTTGTACTTAAGGAAGTTGCAGACGAAATTTTGAATTACAAAAGCAGTTTCATTAGGTGTATCCCTTCTTAGGCCAACTTGAGTAATTACATGCCATAGGATAGCATCGTCCTTTTTTATAAAAGTCTTAACGTCGGCATCAATTTGTTTTTTATAGGATTCACCTCGTAGTGCTCTTCCGGTATAAATTATTGGTGCTTTTTCCCATTTATTTTCCCAGTATCCTGGGCCATATTCACCATAATCTTTTTCAAAAACTTCAATGGGTTTATAATCGGGTATTTTTGGTATTTCTGGTGTTGGAACAGGTTCTTCTTCTGGTGTTGGCTTTTTTGGAGCTCCAATTAATTCTTTTGCCTTTTTAATCCAACTTTCTACATTTTTTATAGCTGGAATTTTAGGTAGTATATTTGATCGTTCACTTTTAAGTTGCTTTAACCTTTCCAAAACACTTTTTGGATTCCTGCGAGCAAATTCTTTAACTGAATCGATACCGATTAAGTTTAGAGCATTTGCAATTTTTGGATCGACCCCTTCAATTCTCATTAAATCAGCATGCTCTTGCCAAGTATCAAGTGTTCTAACAGAAACCCCAATACTTCTCGCTAACTGCTTTATTTGATATGCTGTTAATGGGAGTAAATCTTCAACTTCTCTAATCCCGGCTTTTGCTAAAAGTTGTGCATGTTTTTCTTCCAAACCAACAATATCAGTTAATTTCAAATTGTTTACTCCTTAATTTATTTTATTAATAAAAATGAATTTGATTTGTAATAATATTTGCATCTTGTTTTATAACTTTTTTCTAAAAATAATGAAATAAAGGATTTACTGGGTTATTTTTTAATTAATTTTTCTACTTTTTTCTTTTTTCTTACTAAGATAATATAATACACTAATGCACCTAAAAATGCCCAAAAAAAGAATGAAATTATCCAACCTATCGTCATATCGAGACTAAGAACTCCAAATACAAAAGAAAAGCAAGCTGCATACTCCAAAATAATATAAAGAACATGTTGACTCACTTTTGATCGAAAGTCAATCTTAAAAACTCTATCAAGCAAGAATTCTGCCATTAAATAACCTAAAATCAAGATTAGATAAATAATAAATTTCAATTCCTTTCCAACGATTATAAAATTAATTAAAATCCCAGCAA
>JBHLJZ010000096.1:0-14593 GCA_048887165.1 Candidatus Hodarchaeota archaeon
CTCCAGAAAAATTAATTGAAATTGCTATAAGGAATCGATGTCAAGGAACTTCTATATCTTTTAATGAACCTACCCTATTGTTTGAATACTCTTTAGAGGTTTTTAAATTAGCTAAAGAGAAGGCATTATATAATACATATGTATCTAATGGATATATGACTGAATTAGTGCTAAGAGAGTTAGTAAAATGTGGGTTAGATGCCATTAATATCGATATTAAAGGAGATAATGAAATGGTAAAGAGGTATTGTGGAGCTGATGTAGAAAAAGTATGGAGAAATGCGAAACTTTTTAAGGATTTAGGAGTGCATGTAGAAATTACGACTTTATTGATTGAAGATTACAATACTGATGATAAAGTTATAAAAGAAATTTCTGAAAGGATCTGTAAGGATTTAGGAAAAGATACTCCATATCATTTATCGCGATTTTTTCCTCATTATAAATCCCATGAATATAAGCTATTTGATCCTACACCAAAAGAACTTTTGTACAAAGCATTCGAAATAGCTAATGAATCTCTGGATTATGTTTATATTGGAAATTTATATCAATCTAAATATGAAAATACTTATTGCCCCAATTGTTCTAAAATGGTTATAGAACGTGCTGGATTAGGAATTAAGAAGCAATTTTTAGATTCAAATGGAAGGTGCAAATTCTGTGGGTATTCAATATGTAAATTCAATAAATAAGTATAAGAATTAAAGCTATACTATAGTATATATCATGAAAGATTTGTATGCTAATATTAATGGCATTAAAATATGTTATGCGATTCATGGTAAAGGTTCTCCAATTTTATTAATTCATGGTTATGGAGGCCACAAAGAGAATTTATTTTGCCAAATCCCGACTTTAAGCCAAAAATTTAAGGTTGTAACATTTGATCTTAGATGTTCTGGTAAATCTGATCATCCAGACAATTTAATAGAAATGGAAACATTTGTTGAAGATATTAAGGAGTTAATGCTTTTCTTGGAGATTGAAAAAGTATCTATTATAGGAGAAAGTTTAGGAGGATTAATTGCTCAATCATTTGTTTTAACATATCCAGAAAAAACTGATAAATTAATCTTGATTGTTACTGGTTATTCAACTGATTGGCTAAGTGATATTATTTTAGAAAATCAAGTTAAATCCCTTGAACAAAAAGAACGAAACTTGGAAGAATATTTTTGGGAACAAGCCTATTTCTTATATCATCAGAAAATGCGGAGTCAAATGAAAGCTAACCCTAAAAAGAAATTTTATGGTTTATGGTCAGTAGAGGATTTGATTAAAGGTGGCTCAGAAAATCCCATAACTGCTAATGATCTCAGAAATCAAGCTCATGCATTTAAAAATTTTGATACTTTTGAAAAATTAGGAAATATAAAGAATCCTACTCTACTTATTGCTGCATCTCATGATCGAGTTATTCCTAATTCTCAAATGATAGAAATGAATGAGAAAATACCAAATAGTTCCTTAAAAATAATCCAAAAAGCGGGTCATGGTGTTTATCTTTCAAGAGCTCCAGAAATCAATCAGCTAATATTAGAATTCTTAGAGAATAATTAAAAAGTAAGATGAATTTATGCCAGAGCATTACGCAAATTTAGATGGGATAAAAATATGTTATGAAGTCAACGGAGACGGATATCCAATTATTCTAGTAAATGGGTTTGGATCAAAAAAGGAGGGATGGATGGGTCAGGTTCCAGTATTGTCTAAAAGGTTTAAAGTAATAACATTTGATTGTCGTGGATCAGGAAAATCGGATCGTCCTGACATGCCATACACTATGGAGATGTTTGCTGATGATATCAAACTTCTTATGGATTACCTTAAAATTGAAAAGGCTCATTTTGTTGGCTTTTCATTAGGAGGGATGATCTTACAAAATTTCGCTTTAAAATATCCTGAAAGATTAAATAAATTAGTACTAATTAACTCCCTTCCTAAAATTCCAGAAGGTTATGGACCAGAAATGTATATCAATTCTCAACTTAAAGGATTAGAACTGTTGAAGAAAGATTCTGTAAAAGCATTTTGGCATGGTGCAAAAATAGGATTTTATGTTAGGTTTCGGAAAGATATGGAAGCTAATCCAAAAAAAAAGTTTTATGGATTATGGTCAGTGGAAGATCTTATTGATTATTATAGCACTAATCCTCCGACTCCTAAAGATATAGAAAATATGGCTAATGCTTTATCGACTCATCATGTATATAATAAATTAAGTGAAATTAGACACAAAACCTTAGTGCTCGCTGCATCGCATGATAAACTCGTTCCTAAATCAGTTATGGAAGATCTTCATAATCACCTCTCGAATAGCATTTTTAAAGTTATTGAAAAAGCAGGCCATGAATCTCCGAAGGAAAAAGCTCCGGATGTTAATAAAGAGATTATAGATTTCTTATTATAGTTAAAATTTCTATTTTAAAAAAGATCTTTACCTAATAAATCATAAACTAAATTTTTAATTTTAAGTAATATTTGTAGGTTTAATATTACTGATAAATAGGTGGATATTTATGGTTAAAGATTACGCGAAAGTAAATGGGATAAAAATTTGTTATGAAATCCGTGGTGAAGGATATCCTTTAATTTTAATCCATGGATTTGGAGTAACTAAAGAAGAATGGATTGGACAGTTTCTTCCTTTATCAGAATTTTTTAAGGTAATAAGGTTTGATAATAGAGGATCAGGAAAATCTGATCATCCAAATGAACCATATACGATGAAACTATTTGCCGACGATCTTAAAGGTTTAATGGAAAACCTGCTAATTGAACAAGCTCATATAGTCGGATGGTCGGTTGGTGGAATGATTGCCCAAGTATTTACCTTAAATTATCCTGAAAAAGTAAATAAACTAGTGTTAATAAATACACTTCCTTATTGGCCTGGCGAAGAAACTGGGCTGGATATGTATAAACAAAGCAAAATTGATGCTTTAAAAGCAGTTAAGGAGGATCCAGTAAAAGCATTTTATGATTCTGCTACCCCGGGTTTTTCAAGAAAATTTAAAAAGTTATTAATGGAAGAGCCAAAAGAGATAATCCATGGACTTTTTTCAGCAGAAGATTTAATTGAAAAAGATAAAAGAAACCCTATAACAGTACAAGATATAGAAAATTACACTCATGCATTAGGAACCTACAATGTTCTTGAAAAGTTACCAAATATTAAAAAAGAGACTTTAATTCTCTGTGGCACTCATGATCGTTCAACACCCCAATCTATGAATGAATTAATACATGAAAAAATACCAAATAGTAAACTAATAATTCTTGAAAAAGCTGGTCATGGATCACCAATAGAAAGAGCTCCGGAGATAAATAAATATATTATTGAATTTCTTCAATAATGAGTTATTATTGAAAAAATCTCATTACAATAATCCTTGCTCAACATCTTTAACCATTTTTGATCCTGCCGATTTCCAATCCGATGCTGCATTTTCATAAATAATTTTAGCTCTCTTATTTGCTTCAGAAATTATCTTTTTTTCATCAATTCCAATAAATTTTTGTTGATGGAATATCAATTTGCCATTTATGATTACATTATCAACTTCAGTACCTGTCGCAGAATGTACAAGATTAGGTACAAAATTATGAAATGGAAATGAAACAATTGGCGTTAGAAGAAGATTGTTCAAATCAAAAGTAATTACATCGGCTTGCTTTCCCACTTCTAATGAACCAATTTTACTATCTAATCCTAGAGTAGTAGCTCCATAAATAGTTGCTAAGAAGAGCATCTGCCATGAAGAGAATGCAGTAGGATCATTTAGTAAGGTTTTTGTCAAGATACTTAAAGTTCGCATTTCTCGAAAAAGATTATGGTTTCCTGGTCCTGGAGCTTGATCCGTACCTATTCCTACAATTCCACCAAGATTATAATAATGATAAATTGGTGGAATAATACCATCTATCATACTGATCGAACTTGGACACCCAACCATTTTCACTCCTTTATTTACCATTGTTTCTCTCTCTTTTTCATTTGTATCATGACAATGAACAGCAATTAATTGATCCCCTAGTATATTGTGTTCATCTAATACTTTTACAGTTGATGTATTTTTTCCATATCTTCCTATAATTTGTAATCTCTCTCTTCCCCCTTGAGCAACATGCATGTGCATTTTGCTATTTCTTTCATCAGCTCGATCTTTGATTTCTTTTAAAGTATCTAGGGATACCATGTCAAGTGCTTGAGGTCCATACATACAAGAAACTAAAGACTCATGTTTGTATTTTTCAAACAATTCTTCATTCTTTTTTAGCGCACTTTCACCTTTTGATTTATCAAATTCATAAAGATCCTTAGGCTTCAGAGCTCCTCTATCAGTTTGAGCAATTTCATTGATTGTCTCAGTAGCAACTACTCGTACTCCATAAGGCAAATAGACGTTTTCTATTAATTGGTCAACATTCTGAGTATATTCCGAAAAGGTTGTTGTTCCTGTTCTAATTGCTTCTAAAACACCAAGTTGAGATCCAACTATGATATCAGCAGGTTTTAAATGAGCTGTTAGGGGTCCTAATCCTTTATTCATCCATTCAATTTCTGGTAAATCCTGAGCTCCACCTCTTAGAAGTTGCAGACTTGTATGTATATGAGAATTTACTAAACCAGGCATAGTGATGTGATTTGTACCATCGATTATAATATCTGCAGATTTTGCATTTAGATTCTCTGATGGACCAACATAAGAGATTTGAGAATTTTCAATACCAATTGAACCATTCTTAATGATGCCTAATCTATTATTGCTAAGTGTTAAAATCCATGAATTCAAAATGACTATATCCAGCAGAATCTCTCCTTATTTATACAGGGAATTATGTTTATGTCTAAATATAATATTAGAAGGAAAGCATTATTTTTTTATTTATTCTGAATTTTATTACATATTATTATGAGTGAATTGTTTGCAGAACTTAATGGAATTAAAATTTGTTATGAAATCCATGGTAAAGGAGAACCTTTAATATTATTGCACGGATTTGCTATGTATAAAGAATATTGGATTGGGCAAATTAATCCACTATCTGAGCATTTTAAAGTTATAGTAATTGATAATCGCGGATGCGGTGCTTCAGATCATCCTAATGACCCTTATAAAATTGAGAATATGGTGGATGATGTGAAAAACTTAATGGATTACTTAGAGATCCAAAAAGCACATATTGGAGGTCATTCATTAGGGGGAATGATTGCTCAAAGATTTGCTATCGAATATCCCGAACGTTTAAATAAACTTGTTTTATTAGGTACCTTTGCTAAGTTGCCTTTAGATAAGTCAGGTTTTGAGATGTATAAAAATAGTCAACTTGCAAATTATGAAGCAAAATTGAAAGACCCAACAAAAGCATTTTATGATAAAGTCAAACAGAGGTTTACCAGATGGTTTTATAAAAAAATGGTCGAAGAACCAAAGAAAAAATTCCATAATCTTTTTACAACTGAGGATTTAATGCGGTTTGAAAATACTAAAGCAACATCTAATCCGCAAGATATTCTAAATTTAATTCATTCTATTGTTAATCATAATACCTTAGATGAGCTTCATAAAATCGAAACTCAAACTTTGATTCTTGTTGGAGAGAAAGACAGACTTGCTCCATTAATTTCAGGAGAGGCTATGCATCAGAGAATTCCTAATAGCATTTTGAAAACTTTTACAGGGGGTCATTGGTTTACTTTAGAATCAGCTCCTGAAGTGAATAAAACTATACTTGATTTTCTCACAAATTAAAAAAATAGCTCTTTTTTTGATTATTCATATTCTTAAATTTCCATACGATTTGTATTATTCGGAACATATTCTTTTTCTTCAATCTTTTGGAAAGCCATTATTAAAGGTGGTAATGCAATTATACTCACTATAATTCCCAACCAAAATGCAGGCAATGTATCGATTATGAATGGCCCAATCAAAGGCCCAACTACTTGGGCAAAAGCATCGAGGGAGGAGGAAAGCCCATTAATCTTTCCTTGTACTTTTGGAGATACAGTATGGCTAATTTTGCTATTCAATGGACCACGAGTTAATGATGCTGCGAAACTAATGAATATAATGAGAATTAAGATCATAATGATATTTTGAGAAAATCCAACTAAGAAAAAGCTAATGACGAATATTGTCAATCCTATCCTTATTGCATTTTCAACACCGAAGAATTTAATTGTTGGTTTAAAAATTGTAAATCTTACTGAAGCACGGAATATCCCAGAAACCATTAGCAAAAGGGAAATGTCAAGTGGTTGAAGATTAAGAACACTAGCTCCAAAAAATGAAATGGAAGACATCATAATCATAAAAGAAACAGAATGAAAACCAAATAAAGTAAGAAAAAACATCGCATTTTTATTTTTCCTTATCTTTAGATCAATATCTATTACTACTTTTTGATGCTGTTTTCTTTTTTCTTCAGTCCAAGTTTCTTCTAACATAATAAAAGTCAGTGTAATAGTTATGACCGTTAATCCTGCTGCAAATAAACCTGGCCCAATGATGCCAAACCATGTAAATAATACCCCTCCAATCCCTGGTCCAATCAAAGATGCTAAAACATGAGCTATTCCAATATTGGACATCTGAATCGGTCTATCTTTAGAAGGCACTGTATCTGCAACTATTGCTTTAGCAATAGGAAAATTACCACCAAATATACCATCAATCATACGAGCAATAAATAACATTAGTAAAGAATTTGAGAGAGCAGTTAGTATAAAACCTAATAACGTTCCAAACTGAGAAATTAGTAACAATGGTCGTCTTCCGAATCTGTCACTTAATCTCCCTAGTATAGGTCCAAATACGAATCCAAACATTGCATTAACAGAAAACACCAATCCAATCATAGTGTTAGTAGTATTAAAAAGATCTTTAAAAAATCCAGACATAGGGAATAATAATGAAAATCCTAGAATATCAATAAAGACAGCAATCCATAGAGGGGTCAAATTTTTGTACTTGAATACTTTCCGATTATGTGAATTAACGCTCAATTTCTATCTCTTATGTTCAGAATTAACTTTGATTTTATTTTAAGTAAATATTATTCTTAATACTCCCTAAATTAAATTATAAAATAGAATATTGCTATTAAATTATTTTTTACTACTTTCTTAAAAATTTAAATAAAATAAAATTCAACTCACTTTTAATATAAATAAATAAAATAGAAAAAAAGAGTTGACAATCATGAGTGAAACCGAAAAAAGAGAACTATATAAATATTCTGCCAAAGAGGCTGTAGCTTACAGTTTTGGTCAAATATCGCTTATTACAGCATATCAGGCGTTTACCTTTCTGGTATTTACATTTTATTTCTCTGTAGTAGGGCTTAATGTTAATTTAATTACATTAGGCTTCTTGATATGGTCTATTTGGAATGCATTCAATGATCCCTTGATGGGTTATTTTAGTGATAAAACCCATACAAAATGGGGACGCAGAAGACCTTACATTATGTTCATGCTTGTACCACTTGCTCTAGTGATGTTTTTGTTATTTGTTCCCCCTCGCTCTTATGGCATATTATCAAACAACTCAAACTTCATATATTTCGTTATTATCATTATGGCATTTGAATTCTGCTATACTACATATGATATTAACCTAACCTCAATGTTGCCCGAAATATTCATGACAGAAGAAGCAAGGATTAAAGCAAATAATATTAGACAAGTTTTCGCTATCTTTGGTTTAGTATTCGCGTTTATTTTGCCTAGTTTCTTTATTGCTGATTATTCTGACCCTAATTCTTTACCTGAATATCATATGTTTGGTTATGTTATAACCATAATTATAATGATTGTTGGAGTTATTTTTCTATTGTTCACTCCACGAGAGAGAAAGGAATTCCAAAAAGATCATATGGATGTTCCTGGTTTCTTCACTTCATTTAAAATTTGTTTGAAAAATAAATCTTTTCGATGGGCGATACCAGCTTTTATCGGAGATTTTTTCGTTGATACTATTTTACCTACTATTGTACCTCTTTATGGAAAATTTGTTCTCGGTATTGGTGAAGGAGAAACATTATTTTTATCATTACTTCTAGGAGCTACATTTCTTTCAGCAGCAATTTTTATCACTGTTTTATGGAAACCAGTAGCTAAAAAGATTGGAGTTAGAAAAATGTGGATGATTTCATCTGCTGTGTGGATAGCAACGCTAGCACCTCTTATGTTTATCAGTGACAGATGGTCTGGCTTGATAGTATTCTTTCTAGTAGGTATCGGCTTAGCAGGGTCTTTATACTCTAAAGAGTTAATTGTTTCTGATATTATTGACGAAGATGAGGTCATTACGGGAATAAGACGCGATGCTAGTTATTTCGGTATCTACATTTTCTTCCTACGTCTTGGTAATATCTTTGTATTCTTCTCAATTGGATTAGTATTTACAAATGTAGGTTGGGCAACATTTGATCCTACAGGTACAGTGGATGTTATTTTTGGTCTTAGAATATTAGGTTTTGTATTTCCTGCAATTGCGCTATTAATTATTATACTTACTATGTATAAATATCCACTTCACGGAGATTACTTAAAAAAGATCAGAAGAATATCAGAAGAAATACATGAAGAAAAAAGAAAAAAATTAGAAGAATGAAGTAGAGATTAATCAAATTTTTTCCTTTTTTTATTTGTTATTACGTAATAATGGTTTCAAGTTATTTAGCTCTTTTCCTTTTTAATATATATATTGACGATGTTATGATTAATCCAATTCCGACTACTCCGACGATAATTCCTAACCATATGAGTGGCCTCATATCCCAAGACATATTTACAAGCCAGATTGAAACTTGTAACATCAAATCCCATTCAGAATCAGGATCATCATAATTATCAAATCTAGTAGTGCCATCTCTAGCAGTATTTTCTTCAAACTCTGGATGAGGACTACATAAAAAGACTGTTCCACTCCCATACTTAAAAGCAATCATTCCTGATTCACTATTCTCAGGATAAAATGTAATTGGAATTATTTGGGACATATGATTTGCTTCAAAGTATCCAGAACCCCAGTATAACGTAGTGCAGTTTTCAGGTTGTTCTGATAGATCTGGTCCATCTGAGTTCCTGTTTATTGTCATATTTTTCATCTGAATACCTAAACCAATCTCGGGAAGAGGAGCAATTAGTGTTCCGTGAAAAAAATTTAAAAAATTTTCTGTCCCAAATATGGATCCTCCGCAGATGCCAAAGTAAGAACCTCCGAATTTTACAAAATTACGAATATTATTTTTTCCAATTGTATCAAGGGCATATTCATAATCAAAAGGATTTCCTCCAGGTATGCATAAAAGATCATAATTTTTCAATTCGTCTTGTTGAATCTGGTCAACAGAGATATAATCTACTGAAGCATTCATCCATAAAAACATATTTTTTAATGCAATATAACTTTCAGTAATACCTTCTGTTCCTGAATCATTATATATTGCGACATCAATTCCTTCTAAATCATAACGCTCTTGAGATAATGAAAATTCGATGCTGAAAGGTAAAATTACTGTGACGATAAATATAATTAAGAGGGTTCTAAATAAGAGTTTAGTTTTCATTCTACCTAATCATGCAAAATTTGTTTTGAAAGATTCAAAAAATAATCAAATGGATGCTCTATCTATAGTCATTTTTTGAAAGTATTTATAGATTAAAATTATGAACTAATCTTGAACTATGAATCTAGATTGAAGTAAAAAGAAAATAGAAACTCAATCATTAAAATATAAAACTAAAGAAATTGTGATAAATTAGATATACATACCCTCAGGAGGAGGTTTGTAATATGGATTTCTGTAATTATTGGCGAAGATCTCCCTAAAAATTTCTCTAATACTCCTAAAATCATATCTTCCGAAAAGATCGCTCATATCGATGTTTCGGGGATCGTATCCTGCCTGATCATAAATTTTGCGTTTAATAGGATCAATTAAAGTATCATATGCTTCTTTTAATTTTATGAATTTCTCTTTAGCCCTTGGATCAGTTTTATTTAAATCTGGATGATATTTTTTTGCTAATCTCCTATATGCTAATTTGATTTCCTCTTCAGAAGCATCTCTTTCGATTCCAAGAATTTTGTAATAATCCTTATTTCTATCCATATTTCCAAAATATTTCTTTTTGAATTAGAAGAAAATAAAGGTATAAAAAATTGATGTTAAAATCACATACAAAAATAATTCTTTGCTGGTAAAACCTAAAAGTATTCTTTTAATTTTAATTTTAAATTATTATTGCTTTTCCAGAACTTTATAATTAGTAGGATATTTAAAAATTATAATTAAATTATTCCCTTGAGTAGTATTAATTTGGCTAAGTATCATATGAGGAGGATTGAAAAAGAAATCTCTGATGAACAAGAGAAATTAGAATTATTAAAAAATGGAAAATACGCTATAATCTCGATGTGTAAAGATAATGAGCCTTATGTTGTGACTTTATGTTATGGTTATGATGATACTAAAAATTCCCTTTATTTCCATTGTGCGAAAGAAGGACAAAAAATTGACTTTATAAAAGCGAACCCTTTTGTATGCGGCACAGTTATTGAAGAAAAAGGATATCAAAAAGGATGCGGGCAAGCATTTCGTTCAGTAATTTTTAGAGGAAAAATGGTAATTATAGAAGAACTACAAGAAAAAAAATATGGATTTGATGTCTTAATTGACCATTTAGAAGAAAAACCTGATGAAATAAAGAAGAAATTCTTTAAAAAAGAAGAGACTTATGAAAAATCGGGGATGATAAGATTAGATATCAACGAAATAACGGGAAAAGAAGAAAAAGCAGAAGGATAAAAAAGATTTTTTCTTGAAGAGTTATGAAATACCTCTGAGAGTGATAAAAAATTGAAAAGCATTGGATCTACTTTAGGTTATGTTGGTGGAAGCTTACTAATCATTACTGGAATTATTGCTCTAATCTTTTGGGGTTTTTTAGAAGGCCTTTTGCCTAACAACAGTCAAATTATAATAGCTTTTCTTGATTATATCATAAGTTCAGGATATCTTAATGCTTATGGGTTAAGTATGTTTCTAACTTTCATGTGGGGAATTATGGCACTAATTGCGGTAAAAATGAAAAAGAAATTTTTGCTTTTTGGGAATATTATGCTAGTTATTGTTGGTTTAATTGCATCTATTTTAATATTTATCCCTATTCGCTCAACAGTCTTATTAGATTTAGGATCAGACATTATAATACCCTTACCGGCGGTCAAATTATCAATGACATATATCTTTGTTGATCCCTTTTTAATACTTATAGGAGGAATTATAGGAATCTATAAAAAAAATTAAGTTATAAAACTTTATTTTAATTTAAGTTTTGGTAAAAAACGTCCTTTTTTATTCATATAATTTAAATATTGTTCTCCAAATAGTTCTAAAAGTAGCTGTTCCTCTCCCTTTGCTTGTTTTGGCAGCCAAATAAATCCTAACAAACCTAATAAAATTAGCAAAACTCCAGTTGCTAGAAATAGAAAAATTAGAACAAATATTTTTTCAGTATACATAGGATGACGTACGAATTTATACGGACCTCCGGTTGCCAATATATATTGCCCTTTCATTGGTTTAAACAATGCTTTATAGTTAACATTATAATACATAACTAAAACTCCCCATCCATAACAAAGCCAAATACCTATAATACCAATCCAGTTAAGCCATATTGGAAGATTGAAAGCAAAAATATTTGATATATAATGCCAAAAGTTAAAAATGCATGAAAAGACAATCAAAATGAAGAAAAATGAACTTGAACCCAATCCTAAAGTAACCAAAATTCGTGTTTTTTTATTTGCAGGTAATTTATTATACTCAGAAGCTATAGGTTTTGATATAATTATTGACCCCTTTGGTATTCTATTTCTCATAATAATTCTCAAAATTATATAAAGAATCGCTGAAATTATCCACGCTCCAAGAATATTAATCAAAAGTTCTAAACAACTAAGCGTGATAGAAAACCTCTAGTTAGTTTTAATATTTTCAATATTTCGGAATAATTAAAGATAATTATTTATCTTAAGTTAATAATTAGATAGCATTGAATTAAATTATCAGGAGATGATAGTAATATCTCAAAATAAAAGTTCATATTTTATCGACATTAAAGATGCTCCAAAGTTTATGCAAATGGAAGGTTTAGAAACTACAATTCTCACAGGATTATATGGTGAAAAGATGATGATGGCTCTTAATGCAACACTCCCAAATCATACTGTACCTATACATTCCCATAAACATGAACAAGTAGGAATGGTATATGCTGGAGAAGCTAGATTACAAATAGGAAATGAAGAACGAAACGTTAAGAAGGGAGACTTCTATTATATTCCTTCAAATACCCCTCACAGTGATACTTGTATAGGTAATGAAACGTTTATAATGTTAGATATTTTTTATCCAACAAGAAAAGATTTTCTAAAAAAATTGAAAGCAGATAAGAAAGGTTAAATTCTTTTACGAAGATTGTTTATTTTTTGGTTATCTCTTCATATTGTATTAAATTATCTAAAAGCCTTTCTAAAAATGTTTCAAATTGTTGAATTTCATTTTCTGTAAATTTATTATAGAATATTTTCGTCATTTCCTGCGAAACATTTACGTACTTTTCTTGAAGTTCTTTATCCTTATCAGTCAATACGACATAAAATTCTCGCTTATCTCTCTCAGAAGGTATTCTTTTAATATGCCCAGCTTTCTCGAGGTTATCTAAATGAAAAGTAATCGTAGATTTTCCCAACTGAGTTTTTTCCACAAGCTCATGTATGGCAATATTATCATTTTGCCACAATACAAACATTATCTTACCCTGGGAAGGATTAAACTCATAAAGTTTACTTTCTTTTAGGATTCGAGAAAAGATCCGTTGAGAGAGTTGATGGATTTTTGAAATTAAAAAACCGCCCTGCTTTTGACCTTTCATACTTCTTTTCATGGTTCAAAAACAACCTGATTTAATTTGTAGTAGAATCTTCCTTGTTTAGGCTTTAATCTGAGTAAGGTATAATCTGGGTCAGTTACCCCGTTTTTATAATATCTAGTCCACCAATCCAACCACAATTTTTGTTTAATTTTCATATCCTCTATAATTTCTGCTAAACCTCCAAACATTACTCCTTTAAAGTTATCTGTATCACAGTAATATACACAGATTTTAGGATTTTTTTTTATATGAGAAACTTTTGAGGATGATGTATTAGTTGAAATATAAATCATATAATTGTTTTCTGCCTTTGAGAAAAAGTCTGAAAATTCTGGAAATTGACTTTTATTCTTAAGATTGAACATCGCTCTTGTAATGGGAAATCCATCAGAATCTACTGTTGTCAGATAGGCTGCTTTAGAATTTTCCATCAATTCTATACTTGCTTTTTTTACTTCTTGTAATTCCACTTTTTTAACACCCGTATTTGTTTTAAAATTGTTTTTTTATTGATTTACAAATTTTTTCCAAATTGATTCTCGCAGAAGGAGTTTTTTCAAACGTATTATTTAACTTATCACAAATAAATTCTTCACAGTATGCACAATTCTCGAATTCTTTCGCTCTACAACATCTTCTTATATCACACTTCTCACACCAACTAAAAATCCTTCCATTAGCATTGCATCCATCACAATATATTTCTTCAGGGACAAAAGAAATCTCTTCATTTGACCAACTTTTTGCAATTTTTTCGATTTCTTCTCTATTGTCCCTTTGGGTGGCTATATATGCCGGGCATTCTAAGCAATTAATACCACAATATACAATCATTTTATCCATAATTATCACTAGTTCGAGATCGAACTAAATAGTTCTATATCGAACTAGTTCAATATTACTTTTAAATCTTTCTTTTTTATATAAAAGTTGATCTTAAAAGGTTAGAGAGCTTAAATTAAATCAAATCCCAAATAATTCAATTTAAAAATTCATGAGATGGAAAATATGGAACAAAAATTTATAGAAATAGAAAAAAAAGGTAAAAGAGCAATAATTAAGTTAAATCGCCCAGAAAAGAAGAATGCATTAAGTGAAGCAATGAGAGCAGAAATAATTGATGCATTGAATTCTCTTAAGGAGGACAAAAGAGTTAAAGCAGTGATTTTTTATGGAGGAGAAGAATTTTTCTCTGCTGGCTTTGATAGAGATGAAGTACAAGCCGTGGTTCAAGGAAAGGGGAATTACCAAAATTTTATTGATTCCAATCACCTTTTTCATCAAACACTTTTTGAGTTTCCTAAATTATTGATTGCTGCTGTGAATGGATATGCTCTCGCAGGAGCTTTTGATCTTGCAGTTATTTGCCACCTTCGGGTTGCTTCAAAAGGAACTCTTTTTGGACACCCTGAAATAAGATTTGGAGCTTGTCCACTCTTTTTCCCATATATGACTCTTGTAGGTCGTGGAAAAGCGCTTGAAATTACGTTAAATACGGCAACCAAAGATACGTTTCTTAATGCTGAGGATGCTTATAGATTAAATATTGTAAATAAATTAGTTGAGAAAGGAGAAGTTTTAAATGAAGCGATTAATCTGGCAAATCAAATCACCCAATCGCCAGAATACGTG